>NZ_CAMZMW010000014.1:0-85227 GCF_947311865.1 Paracoccus sp. PARArs4
GAGGGTCTTTCTGTCCGCCGTCGCTCTCGCCGCAACTGTCATCTTCTGGCTTTGAAAATTAACGAGTCTGGAGCCTAGTGCCGTCACGGTTCGACATGCGCTCGACCGTGCCCGTGAACAGGTCGGCGGTGGTGAAGATGTCGGTATCTTCCGCGAAGAAGCAGAAGATCAGCCGCGCCATGAAGTGGTTCATGTCGTGCCGACGCTCGGCCTTGCCCCAATCGGGGTTGTCCTTCAGCAGCTCGACATAGAGGCGGTTCAGTCGGCCCGTCGCCTTGATGTCGAAGGCGCTTTCCTTGATCTGCTTGACGGTCGAAATGCCCGCGAGAGGCAGGAAGACGCCAAAGCTGTCGGGGAAGTCCTTGTAGGCGCAGGCCACGGTATCGCCGCCGATTAGGTCTTCAGCCTCGAAGGTCTGGCCGTCAGTGGCGAGGATAAACTTGGCCTTGTGTTTCGTCGTGGCGGGGCTGTTCTTTAGCGCGGCGAGGGTCTGGGTGACTTCACCAGGCGCGCAGGTCGCTATGTGGATGTTGTTACGTTGCAGAACTCCGCCCAGGTCTGACTTGTTGGTGTCGCCCTTGCGCAGCTTCTTGATCTCGGTCGCCTTACGTCCGAAAGCCTCAAGGAAGGCGTAGGGAAATTCCGCCGCATCAAAGGGGGCCTCGGCCAAGTCGGAAATGGCCTGCTCGATTTCAACGGGGTTCATAGGGTCTGCCTCGCAAATGGCTGGACTTCGATCTCATGCGCGCGCGCCATGACCGTCTCCAGCTCGTGGTTCATTTGTCGTTCCATCCAAGAGCGGACGCAGGTGCCGAACGCCTTCTCAAGGCGCAGCGCCATCTCCGGCGAGATGCCGGATCGTCCGTTCAGGAGGTTGCTGAGGGTCTGACGGCTGCAGCCGAGCGCTTGCGCGGCGTCGGTCACAGACAGGCCGTTGGGATCCAGGCATTCTTGGCGGACAAGGACTCCGGGATGGGTCACATCAGCTCCTGCAGTTGGCGTGACTGTAGGGTGACAATTGACGGTTATCAATTCAACTTAGAGCATGCTTGGAACCATCTATTTGATGGCCTTTCGGTGCGCTTCTAAGCGCGGGACTAAACGCCTAATACGGTCGCCGCCGTGAGCAAAGAAGGCCGAGCCAAGTCTTACAAGGTATCGTAATGTATCAGGCCATCTAGCGCAAAGTGTGGGCTAGAACGTGGGGCAGGGCGAATGCCAAACCTATTTTTTCAATGAATTACAATGATTTATGATTTCGACCTGGTGGAGCCGAGGGGAATCGAACCCCTGACCTCGTCATTGCGAACGACGCGCTCTACCAACTGAGCTACGGCCCCATCGGCATGATTTGTTGCGCGGGGTCCGAAGCTTGTCAAGGCCCCCGAAAGGGGGCCTTGCGCGTTCAGTCCCCGGGGAGGGCGAAGGCCACCAGCTGGTCAGAGACCTGCGGCTTGATGATCGAGTTTCCGCCCACCGCGAAGACGACATATTGCCGGTCGTCGTAATCGTAGACCGCCGGGATCGACACCGCGGGCGCGTCCACCTGCGCCTTCCACAGCGTGTCGCCCGTCGCCGCATCCAGCGCACGGACCCGCGCATCCATCGAGGCCCCGATGAAGATCAGCCCCGAGGCCGTCGCCACCGGTCCCCCGATGGTGGGCGAGCCCCAGCTTTCGGGCATGTAGAAGCCCCATTTCTGGACCTGCCCGAAGGGGCGTTCCCACAGCGTCTCGCCCGATTTCAGGTCGATCGCGCTCATGATGCCGAAGGGGGGCTTCCAGCAGGGCATGCCCATCGGGTTCAGGAAGTTCGTCAGCCGGAACCCGTAGGGCGCGCCGTTCTGCGGGAACAGCCCGCCCGTCGCCTCGGACCCGCCCGAGGTCAGCTCAGAATACTCCTCGCGCTCGATCAGCTGATAGATCTGCGCCACGCGAGAGCTGTTGATGTAGAGGATGCCGTTTTCCGGATCGACCGCGCCGCCGCCCCATTGCATCCCGCCCGCCGTGGCCGGAAAGGCCAGCGACCCTTCGGTCGAGGGCGGGGTGAAGCGCCCTTCGTAGCGCAGATCCTCGAACTTGCGAGAGCAGTAGCCGAAGGACGCGATGTCAGCGAGGCCGAAGACTCCGCCCCAATCGTCGCCGATGGGCGATTTCGGCAGCGTGGGATAGGGCTGGGTGGCCGAGGATACCTCGCCCTCGACATCGGTCTGGGGAACCTCTCGTTCCTCGATGGGGAAGATCGGTTCGCCCGTCAGGCGGTTCAGGACATAGGCCAGCCCCATCTTGGTGGGCTGCACCAGCGCGGGCGTGCTGCCGCCTTCGCCGGGGATGTCCACCAGCGTGGGGGCCGATACGGTATCGTAATCCCAGATGTCGTGATGGACCAGCTGGCGCGACCATTCCACCTGGCCGGTATCGCCGTTCACCGCCGTGACCGAGGTCGCCAGCGGGATCTCGTCCAGGCGCGTGCCGCCATAGAAATCCGGGCTGGGGCTGGAGACGGGGAGGTAGACGAGGCCGTTCTCCTCATCGACGGACATGGCGGTCCAGACGTTCGAGGTGCCGGTCAGGCCCTCGTAATCCTCGGGGATGGAATGGAAGGTCCAGACGCGTTCGCCGGTCCGCGCATCGACCCCGAAGACCGAGCCGAGCGGATTGTCCGCATCGTGCCAGTCCTTGCCCGCCCAGCCGACGATCAGCTTGTCGCGAAACACGGTGGGCGGTTGCAGCTGGGACAGCGGAAAGTTCGCGTCCGGCGTGTTCCACTGGTTCACGTCCAGGATCCCGCCCTCGCCGAAGCCGTCGCACAGCTGGCCGTCATCGGCATCGACCGCATGCAGATGCGCGTCCATCGTCCCGATGATGACGCGCCGGGTGCAGGGACCGTCGCCGCCCTCGGGGTCCTGCCAATAGGTGACGCCGCGGTTCTTCAGCTCGGGCTGGGTCAGGGGCTCCAGCACGGTGCTGTCGGGCTCGTAGGTCCAGACGATCTCGCCGGTGTCCGGCTCGACGGCGAGGATGCGATAGAAGGGCGTTCCGATATACAGAAGGTCGTTCGCCAGGATCGGCGTCGCGGACCAGACGGTGCCCGGCAGATCGCCCGATCCGTCGGACACGTCGCCGGTATGCACCTCCCACACCTTTTCCAGCTGGCCCACGTTCTCGGGGGTGATCTGGGTCGAGGCGCTGTATTTCTGCGCCATCCCGTTGCCGTGGAAGGCGGTCCATTCGGTCTGCTGGGCCATGGCGGCAGGGGACAGGGCGGCAGCGGGCAGGGCGGTCATCGTCAGAAGGGCTATGCGCAGTTTCATGGCCGTTACCTCGCGATCAGGATGAAGATCAGCCATGCCACCAGCATGACGGCGACGGCGGCCATGACCAGCCCGGATTCCAGGAACCACGCACACAGGATGGTCAGCAGGCCGCCCACCAGCAGCATCACGGTCAGGAAGGTACGAAACCCGCCGGGGCGCAGCGCGCCGGTCAGCAGCGCCCCCAGGAACAGCGCGGCGGTCGCGGCCACGGCCAGCCACGCGCCGGGCGTATGCGCGATGCCGGACCCGCGCCACAGCAGCTCGGTCAGGGCGGCGATCAGGGCAAGAAGGGCCGGGATGGCCATGAGCCTTGCGGCAAGCTCTTCCCGGGCGTTGTCGTCGGGGGCAAGGGCGCTTTGGGGCATGGGAACCTCGTGGAACTGGGGGTCACGGCGGCGTGAAGCCTGCGGTCTTACCCATCAATAGCGCGTGAGCGCCGCGATCGTTCCAAGATTTCATGCGTTTGGCGGCCCGCTGCCCCGCGCATGTGCAGGGACGGCCCGAAGGCCGCCCCCATCGTCATGTCACTCGGCCGCCTCGGCATAGGTTTCCAGCGGCGGGCAGGTGCAGATCAGGTTGCGGTCGCCATAGGCATTGTCCACGCGCCCGACCGGCGGCCAGTACTTGTCCACGCGGAACGATCCGGCGGGGAAGCAGCCCTGTTCGCGCGAATAGGGGCGGTCCCAGTCCTTGACCAGATCCTCGACCGTGTGGGGGGCATGGCGCAGGGGGCTGTGTTCCACCGCGATGCGCTCCTCGGCCACGTCGGTGATCTCGTCCCGGATCGACAGCATGGCGGAGACGAAGCGGTCGATCTCGGCCTTGGTTTCCGATTCCGTGGGTTCCACCATCAGCGTGCCGGCGACCGGCCAGGACATGGTCGGCGCGTGGAAGCCGTTGTCGATCAGGCGCTTGGCGATGTCGTCCACGGTCACGCCGTGATCCGCGAAGGGGCGGGTGTCGATGATGCATTCATGCGCCACGCGGCCGCGATTGCCCATGAACAGGATCGGATAGGCCCCGGCCAGCCGCGACGCGATATAATTCGCGTTCAGGATCGCCACGCGGGTCGCCTGGGTCAGCCCCTCGCCGCCCATCATCAGGCAATAGGCCCAGCTGATCAGCAGGATCGAGGCGCTGCCATAGGGCGCCGCGCTGACCGCGCCGTCGCCCGTGCGCGGATCGCCGGGCAGGAAGGGCGCCAGGTGCGATTTCACGCCGATGGGCCCCATGCCGGGACCACCGCCGCCATGCGGGATCGCAAAGGTCTTGTGCAGGTTCAGGTGGCTGACATCGCCGCCGATCTCGCCGGGTTTCACCAGCCCGACCAGCGCGTTCATGTTGGCCCCGTCGATATAGACCTGCCCGCCATGTTCATGCGTGATGTCGCAGACCTCGCGCACCGTATCCTCGAAGACGCCATGCGTGCTGGGATAGGTGATCATTACAGCGGCCAGCTTGTCGCCCGCCTTCGCGGCCTTGTCGGCGAAATCTTCAAGGTCGATATCGCCGTTCGGGGCCGATTTCACGACCACGACCTTCATCCCGCACATCTGCGCGGATGCGGGGTTCGTGCCATGCGCCGACATCGGGATCAGGCAGATGTCGCGCTGATCGTCGCCATTGGCGCGGTGATAGGCCTGGATTGTCAGCAGCCCCGCATATTCGCCCTGCGCGCCGCTGTTGGGCTGCATCGAGAACGCGTCATAGCCGGTGATGCGGCACAGCTTCTGGGTCAGGTCGGTGATCGCCTCGTGGTAACCGGCGGCCTGATCGGCGGGGGCAAAGGGATGCAGCGCGCCGAATTCGGGCCAAGTGATGGGCATCATCTCGGCCGCGGCGTTCAGCTTCATGGTGCAGCTGCCAAGCGGGATCATCGCACGGTCCAGCGCCAGGTCGCGATCCGACAGGCGGCGCATGTAACGCATCATCTCGGATTCGGCGCGGTTCATGTGGAAGACCGGATGGGTCAGGTAATCGCTGTCGCGCAGCAGCGCCTCGGGGATGGCGGGGTGGTCTGCGCGGGCGGCCTGATCCTCGATCCCGAAGGCGTCCATCAGGCGGGCGATGACGCCGGCATCGGTGGTCTCGTCGACGCTGATGCCCACGCGGTCGCGGCCCACGCGGCGCAGGTTGATGCCGCGATGCCGGGCGGCGGCCATGATGCCCTGCTGGCCGACGCCAACCTTGACGGTCACGGTGTCGAAGAAGGCATCGGGCGCGACCTCGGCCCCGGCGGCGCGCAGCGCATCGGCGATGGCGACCGCGTTCAGATGCACGCGCTGCGCGATGGCACGCAGGCCCACGGGGCCGTGGAACACCGCATAGAAGCTGGCCATGACCGCCAGCAGCGCCTGCGCCGTGCAGACATTGGACGTGGCCTTTTCACGGCGGATATGCTGCTCGCGGGTCTGCAGCGACAGGCGATAGGCCTGGTTGCCCGCCGCGTCGACGCTGACGCCCACGATGCGGCCGGGCATGGCGCGCTTCAGCTCGTCCCGGCAGGACATGAAGGCGGCGTGCGGGCCGCCATAGCCCATCGGCACGCCGAACCGCTGCGCGCTGCCCACCGCGATGTCGGCGCCCATCGCGCCCGGCTCCTTCAGCAGGCACAGTGCCAGCAGATCGGTCGCCACGATGGCCAGCGCCTTGGCGTCGTGCAGCGCCTCGATTTCGGGGGTCAGGTCGCGGATATGGCCATAGGTGCCCGGATACTGGAAGATCGCGCCGAAGACCTGATCGGCCTGCAGATCGTCGATCGAGCCGGTGACGATGCGGATGCCCAGGGGGGCGGCGCGCGTCTCGATCACGGAAATCGTCTGGGGATGCAGGTCATGGGCCACGAAGAAGGCATCGGCCTTGGATTTCGACTGGCGCCGCGCCATGGCCATCGCCTCGGCCGCCGCCGTGGCTTCGTCCAACAGGCTGGCATTGGCGACGGGCAGGCCGGTCAGATCCGCCACCATCGTCTGGAAGTTCAGCAGCGCCTCAAGGCGCCCCTGCGCGATCTCGGGCTGATAGGGGGTATAGGCCGTGTACCAGGCGGGGTTTTCCAGGATGTTGCGCTGGATCGCGGGCGGCGTGACGGTGCCGTAGTAACCCTGCCCGATCAGGCTGGTCATGACGCGGTTCTTCTTCGCGACCTCCTCCATCCGGGCCAGAAGGGCGGCCTCGGACAGGGCGGGCCAGTCGAGGTTGTCCGACTGGCGGATCGCCTTGGGCACGGTCTGGTCGATCAGCGCATCCAGGCTGTCGGCGCCCACGGCGGACAGCATCTGCGCCATCTCGGCGGGCGAGGGGCCGATATGGCGGCGGTTCGCGAAATCGTCGGGGTTGTAGTCGGTGGGGTTCCAGCGGGTCATGCGCGCATCCATCCGGGGCGGGTGCCCCTTGCCTTGGTGTGAAGACGGGGGCCGGATGGGCCCCCGCAGGATCATGTCAGCCGATCAGCGCCTGGTAGGCGGCTTCGTCCATGAAGCCCTCGACGGCCGAGGCGTCGGCGGGCTTGATGCGGAAGAACCAGGTGCCCATCGGGTCCTCGTTCACGGTGGCGGGCGCGTCGGCCAGGTCGGCGTTCACTGCGGTGATGACGCCCGCGACGGGGGCGGTGATGTCGGACGCGGCCTTGACCGATTCGATCACGACGATCTCCTCGCCGGCCTCGACCTCGCGGCCCTCTTCGGGCAGCTCGATGAAGACGACGTCGCCCAGCTGCTCGCTGGCATGCTTGGTGATGCCGACGGTGACCTCGTCGCCGTCGCTGCGCAGCCATTCGTGATCTTCGGTGTATTTCAGCATGGGGAAGCTCCTCAGCGCTTGTAGCTTGGGGTGATGAAGGGAAGGGCCGCGACCGTCGCGGGAATGCGTTTGCCGCGCAGTTCGGCGAAGACGGTCGTGCCCTCGGGGATGTCGGCGGGGATGCGCGCCATGGCGACCGGTCCGCCGACCGAGGGGCCGAACCCGCCCGAGCTGACCTGGCCCAAGGGCTCTCCGCCCTCGTTCGCGGCGAAGATCACGACGCCCTCGCGGATGGGCGCGCGGCCCTCGGGGCGCAGGCCCCGGCGCACGGAGGCGGCGCCCCGCGCCAGTTCGGGCAGGATCACGCCCGCGCCGGGAAAGCCCCCTTCGCGCGCGCCGCCGGTGCGGCGGGCCTTGGACACGGCCCAGCCCAGCCCCGCCGCGCCGGGCGTGACGCCCGCATCCATGTCGTGACCGTAAAGCGGCATCCCCGCCTCCAGCCGCAGGCTGTCGCGGGCCCCGAGGCCGATCGGCGCGACCTCGGGGTGGTCCAGAAGCGCGCGGGCCAAGGCCTCGACCTGCGCTTCGGGGACCGAGATCTCGTAGCCGTCCTCGCCCGTATAGCCCGAGCGCGAGACCCAGAGCGCGTGCCCCTGCCAGTCCAGCGTGGTGCTGTCCATGAAGCGCATGTCGGCGGCCCGGGGGACGATCCGGGCCAGCACCTCGGCGGCCTGCGGCCCCTGCAGCGCCAGGAGGCCGCGATCGGTGACATGGGTCGCCGTGACGCCGGGCAGGCCCTTCAGGATGGCGATGTCCTGTTCGGCGCAGGCGGCGTTGACGACCAGAAGGTAATGATCGCCGCGATTGGCGAACATCAGGTCGTCCAGGATGCCGCCCGTGTCGTTGGTGAACAGCCCGTAGCGCTGGCGCCCCTCGGGCAGGGACAGCACGTCGGCGGCGATCACCGTTTCCAGCGCAAGCGCCGCGCTGGCGATGTCGCCGTCCTGCGGGCGGATCAGCACCTGGCCCATATGGCCCACGTCGAACAGGCCCGCCTTCTCGCGCGTGTGCAGATGTTCGGCCATGACGCCCATCGGGAACTGGACAGGCATGTCCCATCCCGCGAAGGACACCATGCGGGCGCCCAGTTCCCTGTGCAGTTCGTTCAGTCCGGTTCGACGCGTGTCGGCCATGCGCGGCCCTCCCCTGTCATCGCTTGCTGCCGGTCAGCCGGCATCGGTCCTGCGGGGTCGCCCCCGCGTGTCGATGCCCCCTCTGTCCCTGTCCTTGCGGACGCCTGAGATCGTTATCCCTTCGGCGGGCCTTGCGGCCACTCTCCAGAGTTCTGGTGGAAGACGGTCCTTTTGCCTGAGAGTTCGCCGGGGCGGCTGCTCCTTCGGCCCCGGCGCATGGCCGGTGTCTCCCGAATTCCTGTTCCCGCTGCTAGCGGCGGTGCGGGCGCAAGGCAAGGATTTTGTCGCATCCGGTCCCCGAAGCGGCGTTTTCCGCCTTCGGAACGGGCAGATCAGGTCCGGGGCTTGCGCGGGAAGACGAAGACCCGGTCGCGGCGCAGCATCAGCCACATGGGCGTGCCCTCGGGGGGCAGGAAGACGCCGGGAACGGTGGCGTTCAGCAGGATCCCGCCCTCGTCCGTGGCGAATTCGACCAGCGATTCGCGGCCCAGGTAACGCGCCCTGCGGACCCGCGCGCGGGCGGCGGTGCCGTTCTCGACCGTGGGGGCGGGGCCCTGGCCCGCGCGGTCGAAGTCGATCTTCAGGTGCTGGGGGCGGATGACGATGTCCACCTCGGACCCGTCGGGCAGGCCGGGGGTCAGGAATTCGCCGAAGGGCGTGCGGGTCAGCGCACCGGACACGCGGCCGGTCAGCAGGTTGATGTCGCTGAAGAACGCGGCGGCCTGCCGGTCCACCGGCGCATTGTAGAGGTTGTAGGGCGCGCCCTGCTGCACGATCCGCCCATCGCGCATCAGCAGGATCTGGTCGGCCATGCGCATGGCCTCGTGCGGTTCGTGCGTGACCAGCAGGACGGCGGTGCCCTCTTCCTTCAGCAGGGCCAGCGTCTCGTCGCGGATGCCGTCGCGCAGCCGTTCGTCCAGGCCGCTGAAGGGTTCGTCCATCAGCAGGACGCGCGGGCGCGGGGCTAGCGCGCGGGCCAGCGCGACCCGCTGCTGTTCGCCGCCCGACAGCTCGTGCGGAAAGCTGTCGAGATGCGCGCCCATCTGCACGCGCGCCAGCAGGTCCAGCACGCGGTCGCGATTGGCCGCGAAGCCGCCCTTCAGCCCGAAGGCCACGTTCTCGCGCACGGGCAGGTGGGGGAACAGGGCGAAGTCCTGGAACATCAGACCGATGGCGCGGCGTTCCGGCGGCACGCGGAAATCGGTGTCGCAGATCAGGTTGCCATCGACGAAGATCCGCCCATGGTCCTGCATGTCCACGCCTGCGACGATGCGCAGCGTGGTCGATTTTCCGCAGCCCGACGGGCCCAGAAGGCAGGCGACCTGGCCGGCCTCGACCGCGAAGTCGACATCGTCGACGACGGCGCGGCCGTCGAAGCGGCGGGTCAGGTTCCTGACCTCCAGTCTGGGCGCATCGGGCAAGGGGACTTCCGTTCGTTCCTCAGACGGTGACGTTCAGCGCCCCACCGTCCAGCAGGATGTTCTGCCCGACGATGAAGCGCGCCTGCTGGCTGCAGAGGAAGGCGCAGGTGGCGCCGAAATCCTCGGCGGTGCCATAGGTGCCTGCGGGGATGCCCGCCTCGCGCTGCTTGCGGGCCTCGTCGCGGGTGATGCCCTGGCGACCGGCCACGCCGTCGTCCAGGCTGTTGGCGCGATCGGTGGCGTGGATGCCCGGCAGGATGTTGTTCACGCAGACGCCGCTGCCCGCGACCTGGCGCGACATGCCCGCGACGAAGCCGGTCAGCCCCGCACGCGCGCTGTTCGACAGCCCGAGCGCCGGGATGGGCGAGCGGACCGACTGCGAGGTGATGTTCACGACCCGGCCCCAACCGCGATCCATCATGCCCGGCACCAGCGCCTGCATCAGCGCCACCGCCGACAGCATGTTGGCGTCCAGCGCGCGGATGAAGTCGTCGCGGTCCCAGTCGCGCCAGTCGCCCGGCGGAGGCCCACCCGCGTTGGTCACCAGGATGTCGGCATCGCCAAGCGCGGCCAGCACCTTGGCGCGGCCTTCCTCGGTCGTGATGTCGGCGGCGACGGGCGTGACGCTGACGCCGTATTTCGCGGCGATCTCGGACGCGGTCTTCGTGATCTCGGATTCGGTGCGGCTGTTGATCACCAGGTCCACGCCCGCCTCGGCCAGCGCCTCGGCGCAGCCGCGGCCCAATCCCTTCGATGCCGCGCAGACCAATGCGCGCTTGCCCTTGATGCCCAGATCCATTCCGCCCCCCGGTTCGCTGAATTGCCCGCGCAGCAAACGCGCGCGGGCAGGCTTTGTCAAACTGCTTCGGCCGCCTTGCGGATGGCGTCGATATTCGCGCCATAGATGTCCGCCCGCTCGACCGAGCCGCCGCGGAACACCGCCGATCCCGCGACCAGCACATCGGCCCCGGCCCGCGCGACCAGGGGTGCGGTCTCGGTATCGACGCCGCCATCGACCTGAATGTGGATCGGGCGGTCGCCGATCATGGCGCGGATCTTCTCGATCTTGGCGATCTGGCTGTGGATGAACTTCTGCCCGCCAAAGCCGGGGTTCACCGTCATCACCAGCACCATGTCGCACAGGTCCAGCAGATGCTCGACCGCTTCGGCGGGGGTGCCGGGGTTCAGCGCGATGCCCGCCTTGGCGCCCGTCGCGCGGATCGCCTGCAGGGTGCGATGCGGGTGGGGGCCGGCCTCGACATGGGCGGTGATCATGTCCGCGCCCGCCTCGGCATAGGCCTCGATGAAGGGATCGACCGGCGCGATCATCAGGTGCACGTCCATAAAGGTCTTCACATGCGGGCGGAAGGCCTTCACCGCGGGGGGGCCGAAGGTCAGGTTCGGCACGAAATGGCCGTCCATCACGTCGACATGGACCCAGTCGGCGCCCTGCGCCTCGATTGCGCGGATCTCGTTGCCGAAATCGGCGAAATCGGCGGACAGGATCGACGGGGCGATCAGGATCTTGGACATTGCGGGGCTCCCTCCGGGTGTTCGGTCAGCCGGGGCTTATGCCCGCAATGCGCATCCGGTCAAGCGTCCGGGGCCTCTCGCAGGCCCGTCACCTGATCGACCGAGGCCGTGGCCCCGCCTTCCAGCACGATGATCGTCCCCTGCGCCCCGACCTGCGCCTCGGTGACGCGGGCATATGTCTCGACCGCGCCGGTGCCGATCGTCTGCCCGTCGCGGCTGCTCTCGATCCGGAAACCATAGAGCCCGTCCGGCAGCTTGTTCCCCATGTCGTCGCGCCCGTACCAGTCGATCTGTCCCTGTCCGGGGCCGATCTCCTCGCGCATGATCTCCTGGCCCGAGGCGGTGGTGGTGATCAGCGTCACGCTGTCGGCAAGCGCGTGGGGCGCGACCTCCAGCGTCAGGGGGGTGTCGCCGAAATGCACCGGGGCGGTGGTGCGGGCCTCCTTGCCGATCCAGTCGGCAACGCCGCCGATGCCGCCCGCGCCCGATTGCGCGACCAGCTGGCCCAGCAGCTGGTTGCCCAGGGCCTGCTGTTCGACCCCCGCGAAGGTCGCAAGCTGCACCGCGAAATCCGTGCTCTCCATCGGGTTCAGCGGATCCTGGTTCTGCAGCTGCGCGGTCAGCATGGTCAGGAACGTCTCGAAATCGGCCCCGGTGCCTGCGCTTCCGAGGCTGGTCGAGGCCGTTGTCGTCTGTGTCGTCGTCGCGCCGATGGCATCGACCATATGTGTATCTCCTATATCCTGATGTCGAGCCGGCGGTCGCTGAGCGGTCGTGGCCGCGTGGCCACATGCTCGACCGTGGCGGCGGGCGAGCCCTCGGGGGCGTCGTCATGCGGGGCGGGCGCGGAATCCCGACGTTCTTCGCGGAAATCGAGCGATCCCTGTTCGATCCCCGCATCCGCCAGCGTCTGGGTCAGCAGGTCCGCGTTGCGGCGGATCAGGTCCAGCGTCTCGGGGCGTTCGGCAAAGATCGTGACATGCCCCCGATCGGCCCCGGTCATGACCAGGCGAAGGCGGCCCAGTTCCTCGGGGGCGAGGGCGATCTCGGTCTCGCCCTCCCGGGTCGTCACGACGGCATCGGCGATCTGGCGCGCCACGGGTCTTGGGTCGTGCTGCGGGGCGCTGCGCGGCTGTTGCACGGTCTCGGCGCGGGGGGCGTCGGGCTGCGGGGCATCGGCGCGCGCGGCAAGGGCTGGGCGTGCGTCCAGCTGTTCGAGCGGCTCGGGATTGATCGGGCGTTCGGTTTCGGCTGCCAGGGGGGCGGGGGCCTGCCGCGTATCGCCGAGCGGTTCGGGCGCTGTATGCGTCGCCGTTCCGACCGGCGGCGACATGCGGTCCGCAGGTGCCTGCTCGACCGGGGGCTGCGCAAGCGTGACTGCCGGTTCCGCGCGCGCGGTGTTCGAAGGCCGCGAAGCTTCGGCTTCCGCCATCGCCGTGGGTTTGGGCAGGGATTCCTGTGCGTGCAGGGCGACGACGGGATCCGGCCCCGGAGCTGACGGCTCGTCAGGGGCGGGTGGCGATTCGGCCTGTTCCGCCGTCGGCACATCATCTTGCAGCGGGACGGCATTCTCGACCTCGGCCACCTGCGGGGTCTCGGCCTCTTGCAGGATCTGGGCCACTTGCGGGGCCTGGTCCAACGGCAGGGTCTCGGCCAACAGCGGCGCTTCGGGCAGGCTGTCCCCCTGCGTCCGGGGCGGGGCATAGTCGGCACTGATCCCCGACCAGCCTGCAAGCAACAGGATCAACGGATCCTCGGTCTGGGGCAGGGCGACCGCGCCCGGCCCGGACGGCAAGGCGGGATCCTCGGGCAGCGAGAATTCGAAGCCCTCGCCCATCTCGATCGCGGGTGCGTCCGCGACCGGCAGCGCCAGCCTGGGCGACAGGATCAGTGTCGGGTCCGGTTGCCCCGGAAGCACGATCATCGGTATCTCGGTCATCTGCATCCTCCCGCGTCCCGACCGGAATATCCTGAACTCCTTACCAATTATTTACCGCGCAAGGCCTAGGCATGGGGCATGACATGAAAAGGAGAGTCGCGTGCAGATCACTTCCCCGACCCTTGCCGCAACCGCGCCCGACCGCGCCGTCGCGGTGCAGAACCTCGAACGGGCCTTCCTCGAGGAGATGTTGAAACATGCAGGCCCCGCCGCGATGGAGGGCCCCTTTTCCGGCGGCGCGGGAGAGGATCATTTTGCAAGCTTCCTGACCCGCGAACATGCCGCGGTGCTGGCCGACCGCCTGGACCTCGGCTTCGACGGGATCGTCGGGGGTGGCGCATGAACCGCGGGACGGGCCGACAGCTGGCCGCGATTCGCGCGGCGATCCTGTCCGGAAACGCGCCCGCCGCATTGCGCGCGATCGAGGAATTCGGCCGCCTTGCCGCCCGGCAGGGCCTGTCCGAGGCGGACCGCGCCGCGATCGAGCCGCAGGTGATGCAGATCCGCAGCCTGGCCGAGGCGTCGCTTGCCGGTGCGCGCCAGGCCGCCGAGGAGGTGCGCGCGATCATCCGCGCCGCGCGCAGCCTGCAGACCTATGACGAGGTCGGGCGCCGCAACGTGACCGCCGTCGTCGCGACCGCCCCGCAGCGGTTTTAGTAAAATGCGCAGTGAATGGCGCTTCGTGGAATCGGCGCCGTTCACTAGTTGTCAATCACCGGCAGCTAGAACGGTGACATGCCGATCACGGCACGGGGCAGGACCCCGCCAGGTCAGAAGGCCGCTCATGCAAACCCTGGTGCAAAGCACCGTTTACCGGAGGATAACATGTCCAGCATTCTGACCAACAACAGCGCGATGGTGGCCCTTCAGACCCTGAAGAGCATCAACTCGCAACTGGGCAAGACCCAGTCCGACATCTCGACCGGCAAATCGGTCGCGACGGCCAAGGACAACGCGGCCGTCTGGGCGATCTCGAAGGTCATGGAAACGGACCAGACGGGCTTCAAGACCATCCAGTCGAACCTGAACGTCGCGGATGCCGTCGTCTCGACTGCCCGCAGCGGGGCTGAAGAAATCACCAACCTGCTGAACGAGATGAAGGAACTGGCCATCGGCGGCGCGAACGACGCGGCCGATCACGCCAAGATCCAGACGGACATCTCGAAGAAGGTCGAACAGATCACCTCGATCATCGGCGGCACGCAGATGAACGGCGTGAACCTGCTGAAGACCAACCCGACCGCGGGCAATACCAGCTTCACCGTGCTGGGGTCGCTGGATCGGACCAACGGCGCTGCGGCGACCTCGGCCAACAACATCTCGGTCGACTCGGTCGATTTCGAGGCCGGGCTGAACGTTGCGGGCCTGACCGCGATCACCGACCGTGCCTCGGCCCAGACCGCCATCGGCGAGATCGAGGCCCTGATCGACGTCGCGGTGCAGGGCGCCGCCGACCTGGGTTCGGCGGGCAAGCGCATCACCGACCAGTCGAGCTTCGTCGGCAAGCTGGCGGATTCGCTTAGCACCGGCATGGGCTCGCTGGTCGATGCCGACATGGAAGAAGCCTCTGCCCGCCTGCAGGCGCTGCAGACCCAGCAGCAGCTGGGCATCCAGGCGCTGTCGATCGCGAACCAGTCGCCGTCGGCCGTCATGTCGCTGTTCCGCTGATGAACAGGGCGGGCGCCATGACGGCGCCCGCCACCCCCACACTTCTCCAGAACGGGATGCACGATCTTGAACGCGGTAACGCCACTGGCCGAACACGGCTACAGGAACCCCGGGATGCGCAGCGCGCGCGATGCGGAATACGACGTCTTTGCCCGCGTCACGCGCATGCTGCGACAGGCATCCGATCGCAAGGACAGGCGCGACATCATCGCCGCCGTCGCGAAGAATACCGAACTTTGGACCTTGCTGGCCTTCGATCTGGCCGAACCCGGCAACGGGCTGCCAGATGATGCCAAGGCCGGGCTGATCTCGTTGGCCGGTTTCCAGATCCGCCACGGGCAATCGGTCATGGCGGGCGAGGCAGTGACCCAGCCGCTGATCGATATCAACATGACCGTCATGCGCGGTCTGCGCGGAGAGGTGGGCGCATGAGCGGCCTGGTCCTGAAACTTGCCCCGAACGAGCGTGTCCTGATCAATGGCGCTGTCATCGAGAATGGCGACCGGCGCAGCAAGATCGCGATCAAGACGCCGAACGTGAACGTCCTGCGCCTGCGCGACGCGATCCATCCCGACGATGCCGGAACCCCGGTCGCGCGTGCCTGTTACATCGCGCAGCTGATCCTGTCGGGCGATGCCGAACCCACCGAGGGCAAGCGGCAGCTGCTTCTGGCGATCGAGCAGCTGAGCCAGGTCTTCGACGACCGCGACAGCCGCATCATCCTTGGCCAGGCGACCGAGGCCGCGGTCGAGGACAACCCCTATCATGCGATGCGCAGGCTGCGCGAATTGCTGCCGCGGGAAACGCGCCTGTTCGCACGCGCGGCCGCGCCCCGACCGGCATGACGGCGATCTTCATCGGAAGCAGCGGGATCGCCGGCTGGAAGATCGTCCAGCGCAGCGAGGAACGGCAGATCAAGGCGGTCGAGGCCGACCCCATCGTCCAGCGCTCGACCGCGTATTTCCAAGACAAGATCGGCGGCGTCACCGGTGCCGCCGATCTGGTCGACGACTATCGCCTTCTCAGCACCGCATTGTCCGCCTTCGGGCTGGAAGATGACATCGCCAACAAGGCCTTCATCCGCAAGGTGCTGGAATCGGACGTGTCCGACGCCAACTCGCTCGTGAACCGCCTGTCGGACAAGCGTTACAAGCGCATGGCCGAGGCGTTCGGCTTCGGGTCTGCCACGCAGCCCGCCGATCTGGGGCAGACCATCGGCAAGGCCTTCGTCCAGCGCGAATTCGAACGTCGCATCGGCGAGGGGGACGAGAACCTGCGCCTTGCCCTGAATGCGCGGCGAGAGCTGGAGGACATGGCCCGGCGCAGTTCGACCGACAAGACCCTGTGGTACGAGGTCATGGGCAACGCCCCCCTGCGCGAGGTCTTCGAAGGCGCGTTCGGTTTCGGCGACAGCTACGGCCAGCTGGACGTCGACCGGCAGCTGGAGGAGTTCATGAACGCATCCGAGCGGTATCTCGGCAGCTCCAGCTTCGCGGATCTGACCGAGGCGGGCACCATCGACAAGCTGATCGTCAACTTCCTGGCGCGCAGCCAGATCCAGACCGGCGAGGTGCAGAACCGCTATAGCACCGCGCTGGCCTTGCTGTCGGGCGGCTGAGGCCCGCGAAATAGGGTCGTGCAGGGTCCGCGGCACCTTGCGTCCTGACCTGTCTTGGCTATAACCCCGGACGATTTGCGCCAATCTCAGCCAGCCGCGGAGGCCATGATGCCGAAAAGAACCGATATCAAATCCATCCTGATCATCGGCGCCGGCCCCATCGTCATCGGGCAGGCCTGCGAATTCGACTACTCGGGCGCTCAGGCCTGCAAGGCCCTGCGCGAGGAAGGCTATCGCGTCATCCTGGTCAACTCGAACCCGGCCACGATCATGACCGATCCGGAAATGGCCGACGCGACCTATATCGAACCGATCACCCCCGAGATGGTCGAGAAGATCATCGCCAAGGAACGCCCCGACGCGCTGCTGCCGACCATGGGCGGTCAGACCGGCCTGAACACCGCCTTGGCGCTGGCGGATAACGGCGCGCTGAACCGCTATGGCGTGGAGCTGATCGGCGCGCAGCGCAGCGCCATCGAGATGGCCGAGGACCGCAAGCTGTTCCGCGAGGCGATGGACCGCATCGGCATCGAGAACCCGCGCGCCACCATCGTCGCGGCGCCGAAGCTGGCCAACGGCAAATACGACATCAATGCCGGCGTCGCCGAGGCCATGGAGGCGCTGGAGGATATCGGCCTGCCCGCGATCATCCGCCCCGCCTTCACGCTTGGCGGCACCGGCGGCGGCGTGGCCTACAACCGCGACGACTACGAACGCATCGTGCGTTCGGGGCTGGACGCGTCGCCCATGGCGCAGGTGCTGGTCGACGAAAGCCTGCTGGGCTGGAAGGAATACGAGATGGAAGTCGTGCGCGACCGCGCCGACAACGCCATCATCGTCTGCGCCATCGAGAACGTCGATCCGATGGGCGTCCACACGGGCGATTCGATCACCGTCGCCCCCGCGCTGACCCTGACCGACCGCGAATACCAGCGCATGCGCAACGGATCGATCGCGGTCCTGCGCGAGATCGGCGTCGAGACCGGCGGTTCCAACGTGCAATGGGCCATCAACCCCGAGGACGGCCGCATGGTCGTGATCGAGATGAACCCGCGCGTCTCGCGCAGCTCGGCGCTGGCGTCGAAGGCGACCGGCTTCCCCATCGCCAAGATCGCCGCCAAGCTGGCCGTCGGCTATACCCTGGACGAGCTGGACAACGACATCACCAAGGTGACGCCCGCCAGCTTCGAGCCCAGCATCGACTATGTCGTCACCAAGATCCCGCGCTTCGCCTTCGAGAAGTTCCCCGGCAGCAAGCCCGAACTGACCACCGCGATGAAATCGGTGGGCGAGGTCATGGCCATCGGCCGCAGCTTCCACGAATCGCTGCAGAAGGCGCTGACCTCGATGGAGAACGGGCTGACCGGCCTGGACGAGATCGTGATCGAGGGCGCCGCCGACCAGGGCAAGCCCGCCGTGATCGCGGCGCTGTCCAAGCAGACGCCCGACCGCATCCGCATCATCGCCGAGGCGATGCGCTTCGGCATGACCAATGACGAGATCCAGCGCGTCACCAGCTTCGACCCCTGGTTCCTGGCCCGCATCCGCGAGATCGTGGACGCCGAGCATCGCATCCGCGAGGGCGGCCTGCCCGAGGATGCCGACGATCTGCGCGCGATCAAGATGATGGGCTTCACCGATGCCCGCCTTGCGCATCTGACCGGCCGGGACGAGGCCGACATCCGCCGCGCCCGCCGCGCGCTGGACATCAAGCCCGTCTTCAAGCGCATCGATACCTGCGCCGCCGAGTTCGAGGCCCAGACCCCCTACATGTATTCGACCTATGAAGCCCCCGCGATGGGCGAGGTGGAATGCGAATCGCGCCCCTCGGACGCCAAGAAGGTCGTCATCCTGGGCGGCGGTCCGAACCGGATCGGCCAGGGGATCGAGTTCGACTATTGCTGCTGTCACGCCTGCTTCGCGCTGACCGGCGCGGGCTACGAGACCATCATGGTCAACTGCAACCCCGAGACGGTCAGCACCGATTATGACACCAGCGACCGCCTGTATTTCGAGCCGCTGACCCTGGAGCATGTGCTGGAGATCCTGCGCACCGAGCAGGAGAACGGCACCCTGCACGGCGTCATCGTCCAGTTCGGGGGCCAGACGCCGCTGAAGCTGGCAAACGATCTCGAGGCCGAGGGCATCCCGATCCTGGGCACCACCCCCGACGCGATCGACCTTGCCGAGGACCGCGAGCGGTTCCAGAAGCTGCTGAACGATCTGGGCCTCAAGCAGCCGATCAACGGCATCGCCAGCACCGACGAGCAGGCGATCGAGATCGCGGGCCGCATCGGCTTCCCGCTGGTGATCCGCCCGTCCTATGTCCTTGGCGGCCGCGCGATGGAGATCGTGCGCGACATGGACCACCTCAAGCGCTATATCCGCGAGGCGGTAACGGTGTCGGGCAAGAACCCGGTCCTGCTGGACAGCTATCTTGCCGGCGCGATCGAGGTCGACGTGGACGCGCTGTCGGACGGCAAGACCGTCCATGTCGCGGGCATCATGGAGCATATCGAGGAAGCCGGCGTCCATTCGGGCGACAGCGCCTGCTCGCTGCCGCCGCACACGCTGGACGCCCCCACCATCGAGGAGCTGAAGCGCCAGACCGTCGAGATGGCGCGCGCGCTGAAGGTCGTCGGCCTGATGAACGTGCAGTTCGCGCTGAAGGGCGACGAGATCTACGTGCTGGAGGTGAACCCGCGCGCCAGCCGCACGGTGCCCTTCGTCGCGAAGGCCACCGACAGCGCCATCGCCTCGATCGCCGCGCGCCTGATGGCGGGCGAGCCGATGTCGAACTTCCCCGCCCGCGCGCCCTATCCCGAGGGCGTCGGCCCCGAGGACGACCTGCCCTTCGCCGACCCGATGACCCTGGCCGATCCGATCACGCCCTGGTTCTCGGTCAAGGAGGCCGTGCTGCCCTTCGCCCGGTTCCCGGGCGTCGACACGCTGCTGGGGCCGGAAATGCGTTCCACCGGCGAGGTGATGGGCTGGGACCGCAACTTCCCGCGCGCCTTCCTCAAGGCGCAGGTGGGTGCCGGCACGCATCTGCCGCACGAGGGTCGCGTCTTCGTCTCGGTCAAGGATTCCGACAAGACCGAAGCCCTGGCGCAGGCCGCGCGCGACCTGACGCAGATGGGCTTCACGCTGGTCTCGACCTCGGGGACGGCGGACTTCCTGGCGGGCCACGGTGTCGAGACGCAGCGCGTCAACAAGGTCTATGAGGGTCGCCCGAACATCGTGGACCGCCTGAAGAACGGCGAGATCACGATGGTGCTGAACACGACCGAGGGCGCGCAGGCCATCGCCGACAGCCGCGAGATCCGCGCCGTCGCGCTGTATGACAAGATCCCGTATTTCACCACTGCCGCGGGCAGCATCGCGGCGGTGGCGGCGATCAAGTCGCGGGGCGAAGGCGAGGTCGGCGTCCGTTCGCTTCAGGCCTGAGCCTTCTGCAGAAGATCAAAGGCGGCCCCGATTTCGGGGCCGCCTTAGTTTTCAGGCCCGCGACCTTTCAGGCCCGCGCCAGAAGATAGCAGTCCATGATCCAGCCGTGACGCGCGCGGGCCTCGGCGCGCATCGCCCTGATGCGCGGGGCGGCCTCGGCCAGCTGGCCTTCCGCGATGATCTCGCGCTCCATCCCCAGATAGGCGCCCCACCAGATGTGCAGGCCATGGGGCGGCAGGTCGGCAAAGGCGCAATGACCGTCCAGCATGACGACGACGCGGTCCGCGCCGGGGGGCCAGCCCTCGTCGCGCAACCGGCGTCCGGTGGTGATCTGGACGGGGGCGGCAAGATCGTTCAGCGGTATCGCATGGGCCGCGCACAGCGCCTGGATCGCGGTGATCCCCGGCACGACGCGCACCGGCAGGCCCAGCCGTTCCGCGATCCGCAGGCTGCTGTCGTAGAGCGACGGGTCCCCCCAGACCAGCACCGCGACCGTGCCGCCGCCTGGCAGATGCGCGTCGATCTGCGCCCGCCACGCATCCGCGATCGCATTGTGCCAGTCGTTCACATGGGACAGGTAATCGCCACCCGATGCCCGCTGCGGCAGGTCGAACCGCACGACGCGGCCTTGCGGCGCATGGGCGGCCACGATCTGCGCGCGCAGGCCGGCAAGATCTGCCTTCTCCTCGCCCTTGAGAGGGATCAGGATCAGATCGGCCCGGGACAATGCCCGGGCCGCCTGGAAGGTCAGGTGATCGGGGTTTCCGGCCCCGATCCCGATCAGCGAAAGCTCGGTCACGCGAACAGGCGGCCCGTTACCAGCGGGCTGCCGCGCAGGCCGCGCAGCGACTTCGCACCGGCCAGCACGGCCAGATCGACCAGCGGTTCAAGCGCGATGACCAGCATGTAGGCCGCGCCAAAGGACATCACGCCGCCGATCGCGGCCATGCCCTGACCCCAGAACGCCCAGAAGGCGACCCAGGCGACGATCCCGCCCTGGTAGGCCGTCGACAGCGCCAGCGCCTGGCCATAGCGCAGATCGACATAGGCGGTGCCGGGCGCGATGATCCGGCCCGCGATCTCGCGCAGCAGGAACAGGGGCACCAGCAGGGTGGTCACGTTCATGCCGTATTGCGGCAGGTCCGCCGGGGCGAAGAACAGTCCCTGCAGCGCAAGGCCCGCGGCAAGGCCCAGTGCGGCGGGGGCGGCGCCCAGCAGCAGGAACAGGGTTGAACCCAGGATCAGGTGAACCTCGGACACGCCCACGGGGAATTTCGGCAGGACCTGAAAGAAGACGAAGGTCAGCGCCGTGGCGATCACCGCCCGCGCCGCAAGCGAGGGCAGCCCGCGCAGGCCGTGGTCCTTTGCCGCCAGCCGCAGCGCATAGAGGCCCGCGGTCGCCGCGGTGGCATAGCTGAGGATGATCTTCGCGCCGTTCACGACGCCCGGTTCGATATGCATTTTTGTTCTCCTGTCGCCGTCACACCCGACGGCCGTGGCATTTGCGATGCATGGCCGGTCTCCTGGCTTGCGGGTCGTGGCGGGGCGTCGGCCTTCCCGGACGGGTCCAGTGGCGCGCGTGACGCCCGCTCTCCGCATACAGTCGCGGGGGCGGCTGGGGCTTCGGGCGCCGCGATTTGGTCCGCCCTTCCCCATTCCCGATGAAGCCCGACACGTATCGCGTCATCCGGGCACCATGCGTCCTCAGCCAGACACGACGATCACGCTTCCGTCAAGTCGCGGCGGGCGCGATCAGGTGGAAGAACGTCCCGCTGACCTGCCCGCCGCCATCCGTCGCGCGGTGGCTGCCGGTTTCCGCGACCTCGCGGCCATTCGCGTCGGTGACATGGGCCAGGGGCGCATCGGGTTCGGACAGGATCGAGGCATAGTGGAACTCGTGCCCCCGCAGCGCGGCGCGTCCCAGCCCCGGCAGCGGCGCCAGCGGTGTCGCGCGGCGGTATCCCAGGTGCATCCGCCGCTTGTGGTAGCTGGTCTCCAGCCCCAGCAGGCCCAGCATCGGGTGACGCTGCCCCTCGGCATCGACCAGCCCCGCGCCAAGCGCCATGTAGCCGCCGCATTCCCCGTGCACGGGCCGCGTGCGGGCAAAGCGGTGCATGGCCTGCCGGAATCCGTCCGCAGCGGCCAGCCGTCCGGCGTGCAGTTCCGGGTATCCGCCAGGCAGCCAGCAGCAATCCGCGCCGTCGTCCGGCCCCTCGTCGGCCAGCGGCGAGAACGGCAGGATCGTCGCGCCCGCCCGCCGCCACGCGTCGATCACATGCGGATAGGTGAAGGAGAACGCGGCGTCCCGCGCGAGCGCGATCCGCCCGCCGGGGGGCGTCATGGCGGTGGGCGGATCGGCGGGCGGCAGGGGGCGGGCCGCCGCCGCACCCAGCATCGCGTCCAGGTCGCAATGCGCGCCGATGAAGTCGCCCGCATGGTCCAGGATCGCCTGAAGGCCCTCGGTCTCTTCGGCCTGGACAAGGCCCAGATGGCGTTCGGGCAGGGTGATGTTGCCCTGTCGCGGCAGCGCGCCCAGCACGCGGATGCCCGCGCGGTCCATCCCCTCGCGGATCAGGGTTTCATGCCGGGCCGAGGCCACGCGGTTCAGCACCACCCCCGCAAAGGGCAGGTCGGGCTGCAGCGTGGCGAAGCCCCGCGCGACCGCCGCCGCCGACTGCGCCTGCCCCGACACGTCGATGATCAGAACCACCGGCCAGCCCGTCAGCGTCGCGATCTCGGCGCTGGCGCCGATGCCGGATTCGCCCCGATGCGCAACGCCGTCGAACAGGCCCATCGACCCCTCGGCCAGCACTAGGTCGGCATCCGGCTGGGCGGTGACATGAGTCAGGATACGCCCCCGCTCCATCGCCCAGGAATCCAGGTTGAAGGACGGCCGCCCCGAGGCCGCGCGGTGGAAGCCCGGGTCGATATAGTCCGGTCCCGACTTGAAAGGCTGCACATCCATGCCGCGGCGGCGCAGCGCGTTCAGAAGGCCCAGCATCAGCACCGTCTTGCCGGTGCCCGATGCGGGGGCAGAGATCATCAGTCCGGGCGTCATTCGGGGAACCTGGGGTTGGGGCCGGTCGGGCGGTACCGGCGGTCGTAATCGGCGGCATAGAGGCGGCTTTCCTGGAACCCCTCGGCGCCAAGTGCGGGGCCGACAAGGATCAGCGCGGTGCGGTCGATGCCCTGGGCCGCCTGTGCGATGGTGGCAAGGGGCGCGCGGATGACGCGCTGGTCGGGCCAGCTTGCGCGCCAGACGACCGCCACCGGGCAATCCGGCCCGTAGTGTGGGGACAGATCGGCCACCACGCGGTCCAGCGCATGGATCGACAGGTGGATCGCCAGCGTGGCGCCGGTGGCGGCGAAGGCGCTCAGGCTCTCGCCCTCGGGCATGGCGGATGCGCGGCCAGGGGTGCGGGTCAGGACGACCGATTGCGCAAGGCCGGGCAGGGTCAGTTCGGATTGCAGCGCCGCGGCGGCGGCGGCGAAGCTGGGCACGCCGGGCGTCACCTGCACGGGAATGTCCAGCGCGCGCAGGCGGCGCAGCTGCTCGCCCATCGCCGACCAGACCGACAGATCGCCCGAATGCAGCCGCGCGACGTCATGGCCCGCCGCATGGGCGGATGCGATCTCGTCGATGATCTGGTCCAGGCTGAGGGGGGCGGTATTCACGATCCGCGCGCCTTCGGGGCAGTGATCCAGCAGCGCGGGCGGGATCAGGCTGCCGGCATAGAGGCAGACGGGGCAGGCGGCGATCAGGTCGCGCCCGCGGATGGTCAACAGGTCGGCGGCGCCCGGTCCGGCGCCGATGAAGTGGACGGTCATGGAACCTCGGCTATGGCGATGGTGACGGGGCCGCAGGCGGTGCGCGGCCCCAGAAGGCGGCCCCCTGCGGCAATGGCTGCGGCCTCGGCCACCGATCCGGTGGCGAAAAGGTTCAGGATGCGGGGCGATTGCGTGGGGGTTTCGATGCCCGCGACATCGACCAGCCGCAGGGGCAGGGCCAGCGCCTGCGCGGCGGCCCGCAATTCGGGCGCGCGTGCCGCGATGCCCGCCAGCAGGTCGGCCCCGCCTGCGCGGGTCAGCGCGGTGGCGATGGCTGCGGGCGGCGTGCCCGGCCTGCATCCGATGCCCGCGATCCTCATGCGGGGCGGCTCCATTGGGTGACGGGACGGGCGGGCTGCCAGCCGCGCATGCCGCCAAGGGGCGCGGCCTCGCTGAGGGCGATGCGGGTCAGGCTGCCGCCATGGCGGGCATGCAGCGTGGCCAGCAGGGATTCGGTCTCCAACGTCACGGCATTGGCGACGATGCGGGCAGGCAGGGGAAGGATGGCGTCGAACAGCTCTGCGCTGCCGCCGCCGCCCACGAAGATCGCGTCGGGTGCGGGCAGATCGCGCAGGGCATCGGGGGCGGTGCCCTGCAGCGCGTCGATGCGATGCGCCACGCCGAAGCGGTCGCGGTTGCTGCGGATCAGGTCCAACCGATCCTCGCGCGGTTCGATGCAGATGGCGCGTCCCCCCGCCAACGCCCATTCGACCGAGATCGACCCCGACCCGCCGCCGATATCCCACAGCAGCTCCCCCGGTCGGGGGGCAAGCGCGGCCAGCGTCATCGCGCGGACGGGCGATTTCGTGATCTGGCCGCGATGGTCGAACAACTCGTCCGCCCGCCCCGCCGCCATGGGCAGGCCGAAGCCCGCGGGCAGGTAGTCGCCGTCGATGGCGACGGCCACGGGGGCCTCGTGGCCGTCCCGCAGCGGGCCGACGCGTTCGCGCGGGCCGCCCAGGCGCTCCAGCACCGTCAGCCGCGCCGCATTCGCGCCCATGTCGCGCAACCATTCGGCCAACGCGGCAGGCGCATTGCCGTCCCGCAGGGTCGCGATGATGCGGCAGCCGCGATGCAGATGCGGGCGAAGCTGCGTGAATGGCGCGGCATGAAGGCCAAGCGTCGCGCAACGTTCCAGCCGCCAGCCCATGCGCGCGGCGGCCAGCGAGAAGACCCCCGCCACCGGAAAGGCCCGCCATTCCGTCGGGTCCAGATGCGCCGCGATGCTGCCGCCCGCGCCGAACCAGAACGGATCGCCCGAGGTCAGCATCGCCACCCGTTCCCCCCGCAGCGCAAGGATCGGGGCCAGATCGAAGGGCACGGGCCATTCGCGGCCCCGCGCGCCCACCCCTGCCAGCGCCAGGTGACGCGGCCCGCCGAAGACGATGCGCGCGTCCTCCAGCGCCTTCCGGCTTGCGGCGCCAAGGCCCGGCAGGCCATCCTCGTTCAGACCGATGATCGACAGCCAGGGTTCAGACATGACGCGCATCCTTCTTCTGGGCGGCACGACCGAGGCCCGCCGCATGGCGGATGCGCTGGCGGGGATGGATGCGATCTACAGCCTTGCGGGCCGGACGGCGCAGCCATTGGCCATGCCCATCCCCATGCGCATCGGCGGCTTCGGCGGTCCCGAGGGGCTGGCGGATTACCTGCGCCGCGAGGGCATCACCCATGTGGTCGACGCGACCCATCCCTTTGCCGCGCGGATCAGCGCCAATGCCCATGCGGCCTGCGATGCGCTGGGCCTGCCGCTGATCCGGCTGGTCCGTCCGGCATGGCGCGGCGAGGGGTGGCTGCACGTGCCCGACATGGCCGCCGCTGCCGCGGTGCTGCCGCGCGATCCGGCGCGGGTTTTCCTTGCGATCGGACGGATGCACCTGTCGGAATTCGCGCATCTGCCGCATCGCTGGCTGCTGCGGCTGGTCGATGCGCCAACCGCCCCGCCGCTGCCCCGCGCACAGGTGGTGATCGACCGCGGCCCCTTTACCGTCGATGGAGACCTGTATCTGATGCGCCGCCACGGCACCACGCACCTGGTGGCCAAGAACAGCGGCGGCGCGGGGGCCGAGGCCAAGCTGCATGCCGCGCGCGCCTTGGGCGTGCAGGTCGTGATGATCGACCGCCCCGTCCTGCCGCCGCGTCCGCACGCGGCCCATCCGGCAGAGGTGCTGGACTGGCTGCATCACGCCCCCGCCGATCTGGGCGCATAGACCCACCGCCCCACGCGGCGCGTCGCGGAATTGCCGACGATCACCACCGTGCGCATGTCGGCCATCTCGGGGGTGGCCTCGGCCAGCGAGGTGATGCGCAGTTCCTCGTCCGGGGTCGAGACCGCGCGGGCGAAGATCAGCAGGCGCTCGGGTTCGCATTCCTCGCGCAGGATCTGCAGCACGCGGGCGAACCCCTCGGGGCGCGATTTCGAACGCGGGTTGTAGAAGGCCATCGCGAAATCGCCCCTTGCGGCGTGGCGCAGGCGTTTCTCGATCAGCGCGAAGGGCTTGAGGTTGTCCGACAGGTTGATCGCGCAGAAATCATGGCCCAGGGGCGCCCCCGCGCGGGCCGCGGCGGCCAGCATGGCGGTGATCCCCGGCAGGATGCGAATGTCGGGATCGGTGCCGCGTTCCTCCAGCGCCTCGAACAGGGCGGCGGCCATGGCGAAGACCCCCGGATCGCCCGAGGATACGATGACCACCCGCGCGCCGTCCTCGGCCAGGTCCAGCGCGTGGCGGGCGCGGTCCAGCTCGACCCGGTTGTCCGACGGGTGCAGCCGCAGGTCCGCGCGCGGCGCCACCCGCGCGACATAGGGGATATAGCCGATGACATCGGTCGCCTCTGCCAGGGCCTGCGTCACCTCGGGGGTGACCAGCGCATCGGCACCGGGGCCGAGGCCCGCGACGGTGATGCGACCGCTCATTCGGGGCACCTGATTTCGGGGCGGCGGCCATGGCCGTGGACCATGACGATCGCGAAATAGGGGCAGTCGGCCGCGTCCACGTCGCGCAGCCGTGCCAGCCGCTGGTCGGGCATGGTGCCGCGCTCGATCAGCCAGGCGTCGTCCAGACGGCCCGCCGCCTGCAGCGCGGCGCGGATGCGGGGGAGGTTGCGGCCCGTCTTCATCACGACGATGGCATCCGACATGGCCATGCGCCGTTCCAGTTCGGCCTGCGGCAGCGTCCCGGCCAGAACCGTCAGCACGTCGTCGCCCCAGGTGATGGGCGATCCGGTCGCGGTCCAGCAGCCCGACATGCCGGTGATGCCGGGGATCACCTCGGTTTCGACGCGGCCCTGAAGGCGGACATACAGATGCATGAACGATCCGTAGAAGAACGGATCCCCCTCGCACAGGACGACAAGGTCGTCCGCCGCGGCCAGCGCCGCCAGCCGGTCGGCCCAGTCGTCGTAGAACCGCGCCAGCGCGTCGTTATAGGCGGGGCTGTCGAAGGGCACCTCGGTCGTGATGGGGTATTCCATCGCGTGTTCGGGGATGCCCGCGGGCAGGATGCCCTCGACGATGCGGCGGGCCTGCCCCTGCCGACCCGGCTTGCGGAAGAAGGCCACCTGCCTTGCGCCGCGCAGCGCGCGGTCGGCGCGGACCGATATCAGGTCGGGGTCGCCCGGCCCCAGCCCCGCGCAGATGATGCGTCCCATCCGATCACTCCTTCCGGCTGGCCAGCGCGTTGACGGCGGCGACGGTGATGGCCGATCCGCCCAACCGCCCCTGCACGATCAGCGAGGGCACGGGCGGCGCGGCCATCAGCGCGTCCTTCGATTCCATCGCGCCGACGAAGCCCACGGGGCAGCCGATGATGGCGGCGGGGCGCGGGCAGTCGGGATCTTCCAGCATGTTCAGCAGGTGGAACAGCGCGGTGGGCGCGTTGCCGATGGCGACGATCGCGCCGGCCAGATGGGGGCGCCACAGCTCCAGCGCGGCGGCGCTGCGGGTATTCCCCATCCGCTGCGCCAGTTCCGGCGTGCGCGGATCGTTCAGCGTGCAGATGACGGGGTTCTCTGCGGGCAGCCGGGGGCGGGTGATCCCCTCGCTGACCATGCGCGCATCGCAGAGGATCGGCGCGCCATCCGCCAGCGCCTGCCGCGCGACGCTCGCCATGCCGGGGGTGAAGCGGATGTCGCGTTCCAGCCCGACCAGCCCGGCGGCGTGGATCATCCGCACGGCGACCGGTTCCTCGTCCGCGTCGAAGCGGACCAGATCGGCCTCGGCCCGGATCGTGGCGAAGGACTGGCGATAGATCGCGGCCCCGTCGGTTTCATAGTGGTGGGGCATCAGGGCACCTTGGTCAGTTGGTCGGGGTGAAGCCCGCGCAGCCCGGCCGGGTCCGAGGCGCGTCCGTGGCGGATCACGTCGAAGCCCTGCGGCGTCGCGGTCAGGGTCAGGTCGGCGGGGCGCGGGCAGGCGCATCCCTTGGCGCAGCCCGAGACATGCAGCACCGCGCCCTGCGGCATCAGGGGCGCAAGGTCGCGGGCCAGCTGGCGCACTGGCGCATGTGCGGAGGCGCAGGCGGGGGCGCCGGGGCAGGCATGGGTGCGCAGCAGCGGGTCGTCGGGCCGCTGGATCAGCCCCGGCATCGCGGGCAGGCTGCGGGCCGCGCAGACCATGATCATGCGCCAGGGCGTCATCCGCAGGGGCGCAAGGCGCGACAGCCTGCGCAGCGTGTCGGGCGGGATCTGGCCGAATTCGAAGCCCGCCAGCATCCCGGCAGGCGTCGCGCCGGGGGCGGGGCGCGCGACGGGGGGGCGTGCGGGAGTGTCGGCGGCAGGGCGGATGCCCGTGGCGATCAGCGCGGCCATGCGGCCCCGACCGCCCGGCGCGCCGCCCTGGTCCAGGAACCAGCGGGCCATCGCGACCACGTCGTCCGGTCCGCGCAGGGGGGCGGCAAGCGGCATGCCGTCGGCGCGGATCAGGTCGCCCTCGACCCGGATGTCGGCGGGGGCATCGGTCAGGACGGGCTGGGCGTCGTCGATCGCGATGCCGAACTTGGCGGGCAGGGGCAGGCGGCTGTCTGTCAGGGCGCGGGCGATATCGGCGGCCAGCCGGTCGGTCGCGGGCGTGGCGAAGGGCGTGACGACGATGTTGCGCAGCTGCTCGGTCGTGGGGTCGGGGTCCAGCAGGTCGGCCTGGCACAGCGCGTCCAGCAGGGGGGCGTGGGTGGCCTGCGTGACGCCGCGCAGTTGCAGGTTCGCGCGGCCCGTCAGCTCGATCGTGCCGTTGCCCCATGCCTCGGCGGCGTCGGCGATGGTTCTGGCCTGCACGCGGCTCAGCCTGCCGCCGCGCGGGCGGATGCGGACGACCAGCCCGTCGCCGGATTCCATCGGGCGCAGGGCGCCGGGACACCATCCCCGGATCCCGCTCATTCGGCGGCCCCCAGGGTTGCGGCGATGGAGTTGCGGCGCGTCACCCACAGGCCCGCATCGTGCAGGCGGCGGAACAGGTCGCGCATCGCCTGAAGGGCGGCCGGGTTGGCCTCGGCCATGAAACGCTCGATCTCGGGGCGGCCAAGCGTCGCGTCGTGATAGAGGTCGAACAGATGCGGCGGCACCGCGCCCGCCAGATGCGCGAAGGCCGCCATGTGGTCCAGCGTCGCCGCGATCTCGGCCGCGCCGCGGAAACCGTGGCGGGTCATCGCGTCGGCCCATGCGGGATCGGCGGCGCGGGCGCGGACGGTGCGGGCGATCTCTTCGGGCAGGGTGCGGGCGCGGGGGCGGTCGGGCTGCGTCGCGTCCAGGTGATAGAGCGCGGGCGCCGCGCCCCCGATCCGCGCGACGGCGGCGGCGAAGCCTGCCTCGTGCGCGGCATAGTCGGCGGCCAGCAGCAGGTCCGATTCCGGCAGGTCCTGCGCGTGGACGAAGCTGTCGGCACCGGCCATGCGCAGGTCCAGCGCCTCTCGGTCGCGGCGCGATTGCCCGTCCGCGCCGATGGCCCATTCGGACGCGGCCAGCCATGCCTCGCCCGCGGCGGCGCGGGCGGCATCTGTAAAGCTGTCGGGCGCGGTCCCCATCCCCAGCCCATAGCTGCCGGGCGCGGGGCCGAAGACACGCGGCGCATCGGTGGCATAGGGGTTCTGGTCCGCAGCCTCGTCCCGTTCGGCCAGTGCGCGGATGCCCGTCTGGAACATCTGCGCCAGCACCGGGAACACGTCGCGGAACAGCCCCGAGACCCGCAGCGTCACGTCGATGCGCGGGCGGCCCAGCAGCGCAAGGGGCACGACCTCGACCCCGCTGACGCGGCCCGAGCCTTCGTCCCAGGCGGGGCGCAGACCGGCGAGGTGCAGGGCCATGGCGAATTCCTCGCCCGCGGTGCGCATCGTGGCGCTGCCCCACAGATCGACGACCAGCCCGCGCGGCCAGTCGCCGTGGTCCTGCAGGTGGCGGCGCAGCAGCTCCTCGGCCAGTTTCACGCCCTGCGCATGGGCGGCGGGCGTCGGAACCGCGCGCGGATCGGTGGAAAACATATTCCGCCCCGTGGGCATCACATCGGACCGGCCCCGTGCGGGAGAGCCGGACGGCCCGGGGGCCACGAAGCGCCCCGCCAGCGCGGTCGTAAGGCCCCGACGCTCGGCATCGCCGCAGGGGCCGCTGCCCCAGACATGCAGCCCCTCGCCGTACTGGCTTTCCTTGATGTCGCAGACGAAGCGGTCGATCCGGGTGATCGCCTCGGCGGCCGAGGCATCGGCGGGGATGCCCAGGTCGGTTTCCACGCCCGATGCGCGGGCCTCGTCGCGGATATCGGCGATCAGGCGGTCGCGGCGGGCGGGGTCCAGCCCGTCGGCGGTGGAATATTCGTCCAGCAGGCGTTCCAGCGCGGCCATGCCGAGGGGTAGGCTGGCGGCACGCATCGGCGGGGGCATGTGCCCCAATGTGACCGCGCCCAGGCGTCGCTTGGCCTGCGCGGCCTCGCCCGGGTCGTTGACGATGAAGGGATAGATGACGGGCAGCGCCCCGGTCAGCGCCTGCGGCCAGCATTCGCCCGACAGCGCGACGGATTTGCCCGGCAGCCATTCCAGCGTGCCATGCGCGCCCATGTGGATCAGCGCATCGGGCGCCTGCGCCCGCAGCCACAGGTAGAAGGCGACATAGGCGTGGCGGGGCAGGCGGGTCAGGTCGTGGTATTCGTCCTCGCGCCCCTTTCGGTGGCTGCGCTCGGGTTGCAGCGCCAGGATCAGGTCGTCGCGGACCAGCGCGCGCAGGTGGAACGCGCCGTCGCGGCAATCGGGGTCGTCCGAGGGATCGCCCCATTCGGCCCGCAGCCGGTCCCGCAGCGCCTGTGGCAGCGTCCCAAGCGCCGCACGGTAATCCTCCAGCGGCCAGCGGATCGCGGCCTCGGCCAGCTCTGCCGCAAGGGGGGCGTGCCCCAGCATCCCCGCCACCGCATCCGCCGATGCCAGCGCGTCCAGCCCGACCGCGTGGGCCATCTGCCAGTCCCGCCCCGGATAGGTGGACAGCACCATCGCCACGCGCGGCCCGTCGCGTTCGGACAGGCGCAGCCATGCCGCGATCCGGTCGCATGCCGCACCCACCATGGCGGGGTCGGGCCGATGGGCGAAGCGCGAATATTGCAGCAGGGAATCGCGCGGCGCGGGGGACTTGAAGCTGACGACGCCCGCGAAGACGCGCCCGTCCACCTCGGGCAGGACGACGTTCATCGCAAGATCGGATGGCGACAGCCCACGCTCGGCCTCGGCCCATTCGCGGCGGCGGTTGGTGGACAGCGCGATCTGGAAGACGGGGCAGGTCAGCCCGCCGAAGGGCGCGGCGGAGAAGCCCGTGGCGTTGACGATTGCCCGCGGGCGCAGGTCGGCCCCGCGCAGGAAATCGGCAAAGCCCTCGGACTTGAGCGAGGGGGTGAAGACGCCGATTGCCGGGATGCCGCGATCGCGCAGCTTGCGGATCACTGCGTCGATGGCGGCGGTATCGGCGGCGGCCAGCCAGCTGCGATAGAAGGTGACAAGCACGGCCCCCTGCGGCGGGGCCGGAACGACGCCCAGATCGGGGTCGTGGAACCCCATCTGCGGCAGGGCGGTGCGGCCCGCGACGGGTGCCGCGTGCAGACCCGCCGCGATGGCCATCTGCGCCAGCGCCGCCTGCGCGGCCACCGCGCCGCCCTGGTCGCAATGGCGGCGCAGCACGCGCAGCACCGATGCGGGGACGGTGGACATCTCCTCCAGCCGGGGATCGTCGCGCCCGTCGGCGGGCAGGACGGCCAAGGCGATCCCCTTGCGCCGCGCCAGGTCCTGGACGGATGCAAGGCCATAGGGCCAATAGGCCTCGCCGCCGATCAGGCGGATCAGGATGCCCTTGGCCCCCGAGAGCGTCTGGTCGACATAGGTATCGACCGAGACCGGGTGCCGAAGCGCCACGAGGTTGCACAGCCGCAGCGACGGAAGCCCTCCATCCGCCCGGTGCCAGCCCGCCGCGAACGCGCCCAGGTCGCTGTCGGAAAAGGACAGCGCCACCAGGTCGCCCGGCGTCTGGCCGGGGTCATAGGGGGCGTCCGTTTCCTCGAGCCCCACGCGTTCGCGGAAGACCACATGCATCAGGCGGGCACGGCCTGCAGCATCGCGCGGATCGCGGGCGCGTCGATGCGGTCGTGTTCGGCGATCACCACCAGTCGCGAGATGCGGGGCGCGTCGCCCCAGGGGCGGTCGTACTGGTGGCGCACCCGCGCGCCGACGGCCTGCACCAGCAGGCGCATCGGCTTGCCCTGAACGGCGACGTGGCCCTTGACCCGCAGGATGTCATGCGTCCGCGCCAGATCCGCGATGCGGTCCGACAGCGCCTGCGGATCGTCGATCTCGGGCAGGTCGACGACGATGGTGTCGAAATCCTCGTGTTCGTGATCGTCGGCACCGTCATGGTGGCTGGGGCGGGCGTCGATGTCATCCTCGGCCGCCGCGTTCAGGCCCAGGATCAGGCGCGGGTCGATCGCTCCTTCGGTCACGGCCAGCATGGGCAGCTTGCGCGGGGCCTCGGCCTCGATCACGGCGCGGGCGGCGGCCAGGCCGTCCTGGCCCGCAAGGTCCGCCTTGGTCAGCAGGATCACGTCGGCGCAGGCGATCTGGTCCTCGAAGACCTCGGCCAGGGGGGTGTCGTGATCCAGCCCCTCATCGGCCAGGCGCTGCGCCTGCACGGCATCCTCGTCGGGCGCGAAGCGGCCCGCGGCCACGGCCTCGGCATCGGCAAGGGCGATCACCCCGTCCACGGTGATGCGCGAGCGGATCGCGGGCCAGTCGAACGCCTTCAGCAGGGGTTTGGGCAGCGCAAGACCCGAGGTTTCGATCAGGATGTGGTCGGGCTTCTGCGGCAGGGCCATCAGCCGTTCCAGCGTGGGGATGAAGTCGTCGGCCACGGTGCAGCAGATGCAGCCGTTCGACAGCTCCATGATGGCATCGGCGGGGCAGTTGTCGTCGGCGCAGCCCTTCAGGATGTCGCCATCGACGCCCATCGTGCCGAATTCGTTGACCAGAACGGCCAGCCGCTTGCCCTGCGGGTTCTGCATCAGGTGACGGATCAGGGTCGTCTTGCCTGCGCCCAGAAAGCCCGTGATGACGGTGACGGGGGTCTTGGTGAGGTCGGTCATGGATCACTCCTGCGGGGGGATGCGGGCAAGGCTCTGCTTGCGGAAGATGACGGGGCGCTGCCGCCACGGGACCAGCCCGTCCGGCGTCGCGGCATAGGCCGAGGCGCCCTCGCGGATGTCGGCGGCATCCTCGGGGCCCAGGCGGCCATAGACATAGGACCACTTGCCCGGGGCATGCAGCGCGACGGAACAGCCCTGCGAACAGGCCGACAGGCATTCGACGGCGCGCACCTCGACCCCTTCGGGCGGTGCCGTTGACAGGGCGGCGTGCAGGGTCGCGCCGGGGCGGGGCGCATCGGGGTCTGCCGCCGGGTCGGTGCCCCGGCAGGTGGTGCAGACATGCAGAATGGCGCGCATCGCGGGCCCGTCCTTTCGCTGCGGCGGCAGGGCATGGCCAACAGGACGGCCCCCATGGCCGTCGGCTGCCGGTTGCGGAAAACACCCCGTCCGCCCGTGATCGTTCGGCGCTGGCAGGTCTCCCGGCTTGCGGATCAAACGGTCGGCCCACCTTCCCGGCACGGGGCCAGTGGCACGGGCGACCTCTCCGGTCACGGTCGCGGGGGCGGCTGCGTTCGGGCGGTGGCCCTTCGCATTCCCTCTTCGCCCGCCTTGCGGCGGGAACCAGCGCGGGTTTACCAAAGTCCGGACCGCCCCCGAATGTCAACCGAAAGGACCAAGGCCGTGACGGAACAGAGCGACGAAACCGAGGCCCGCCACAGCGCCAAGATGGCCAAGAAGAAGGCCGCCCGCGACCGCATGATGGAGACGAAGACCGGCGAGAAGGGGCTGATCATCGTCCATACCGGCCCCGGCAAGGGCAAGTCCAGCAGCGGTTTCGGCATGATCATGCGCTGCATCGCCCACGAGATGCCTTCGGCCGTGGTGCAGTTCATCAAGGGGGCGTGGGACACGGGCGAGCGCACGCTGCTGACCACGCATTTCGCGGATCTGTGCCAGTTCCACGCCATGGGCGAGGGCTTCACCTGGGAAACCCAGGACCGCGCCCGCGACATCGCCATGGCCGAGGCCGGCTGGCAGAAGGCGCAGGAGCTGATCCGCGACCCCGAGATCCGCATGGTCCTGCTGGACGAGATCAACATCGCCTTCCGCTACGGCTATCTGGACGTGCAGCAGGTGCTGGATTTCCTTGCGGTCGAGAAGCCGCCCATGACCCATGTCGTGCTGACCGGGCGCGGCGCCCCCGAGGCGCTGGTCGAGGCTGCCGACCTGGTGACCGAGATGGGCCAGGTGAAGCATCCGTTCCGGGCCGGGATCAAGGCGCAGGCCGGGGTCGAGTTCTGATCCGCGCGGCCTTTCTTTGACCGCGGTGCCGCAATGCGGCATTGTGGTCACGACAGGGTGAACCCAAGGCCGGGGCTGCGTGTTCATCTTTCGCAAGAAACGAAAGGCCAGACATGACGCCCCCAGTCCTTCCTGCGGATGCCGCCCTGTTCCTCGATTTCGACGGCTGTCTCGTGGATATCGCGCCGCGACCCGATGCGGTGGTGATCACCGACGCGCTGCGGCGCAGGCTCGCGCTGCTGCACGACCGGCAGGGGGGCGCGGTCGCGCTGATCTCGGGGCGGGACGTGGGCGACCTGCGCCGGATGCTGCCCGAGTTCGGTGGCTGGATCGCGGGCAGCCACGGCTCCGAACTGTCCACCGGGCCGGGCCACGTGGAGCCGCTGCACGAACATCCCTTCGACGCGCCCGCGCTGCATGCCCGCACCCGCGAACTTGCGGCCCCCCATCCCGCCATCCTGGTCGAGGAGAAGCCCCACGGCGTCGCCATGCATTACCGCGCGGACCCCGCGCTGCGCGGCTTCGTCGAGGATACGATGGCCGCGCTGGCCTCCGAGCATCCCCACCTGCAGCTGCAACCCGCCAAGATGGCGCTGGAGCTGCGCCCGGGCGGGGTGGGCAAGGATACCGCGATGGCCCGCCTGATGCAGCATCCGCCCTTCGCGGGGCGCATGCCCGTCTTCGCGGGCGACGACACGACCGACGAACCCGCCATGGCCGAGGCCCAGTCGCGCGGCGGTTTCGCCATCAAGATCGGGGACGGCATGACCGCCGCCCGCCACCGTCTTCCCGACCCCTCGGCGCTGGCCGACTGGTTGGACGAAGCATTGCAGAAGAACTGAGAGAACATCATGTCCCGCCTTGTCGTCGTCTCGAATCGTCTTCCCCTTGGTGACAATCCGTCGGGGGGACTCGTGGTGGCGCTGGACGATGCGCTGCGCAGTTCCGGCGGGTTGTGGATCGGCTTTTCCGGCGAACCGGTCGACGATCCGGCCGATGCGCTGATCGACCATCCCGGCGCGGCCTTCGACCGCCTGTCCTTCGACCTGTCCCCCGAGGATCACCACAACTACTACCTGGGCTTCTCGAACTCGGTCCTCTGGCCCATCTGCCACGGGCGGGCGGACCTGTCGCATCTGGATCCGATCTATCTGGACGGATACCGCAAGGTCAGCGCCCGCATCGCGCGGCTGATGGTGCCGCATCTGCGCCCAGATGACCGCATCTGGGTGCAGGATTACCAGCTGTTCGCCCTTGGGGCCGAGCTGCGCAAGCTGGGGGTGCGGAACGCCATCGGGCATTTCCTGCACATCCCCTTCCCGGCGCCCGCCGAATGCGCGACCCTGCCCAACCCGGCCGAGCTGTTCGACTGGATGATGGCCTATGACCTCGTGGGGTTCCAGGCGCGCCGCGACCTGGACAATTTCGCGGCCAGCGGCCACCACATGACCGGGATGGAGCAGACGGACGAGAACCGCTTCGCCCTTGGCGGACGGACCCTGCGCGCCGAGGTGTTCCCCATCGGCATCGACGCGCGATCCTTCGTCGAGGAGGCGCGCGATGCGCCGGATGCCGACCGCGTCCGCTTCCTGACCAATGCCCGGCTGATGATCGGCGTGGACCGGCTGGATTACTCCAAGGGCATCCCGCAGCGTTTCCGCGCATTCCAGCAGCTTCTGGACAAGATCCCGGACCTGCACGAGCAGATCTCGTTCCTGCAGATCGCCCCGCCCACGCGCAGCGGCGTGCAGGCCTATGACGACATCCGCGAGGAGACCGAGCACCTGGCGGGCCGCATCAACGGGCAGTTCGCCACGCTGAACTGGACGCCGATCCGCTTCATCAACCGCCCCTATCCGCGGCAGGTGCTGGCGGGGCTGTACCGGCAGGCGCGCATCGGGCTGGTGACGCCGCTGGCCGACGGGATGAACCTGGTGGCCAAGGAATTCGTCGCGGCCCAGGACCCCGAGGATCCGGGCGTGCTGATCCTGTCGCGCTTTGCCGGCGCGGTCGAGCAGATGCCCGCGGCGCTGGTCATCAACCCCCATGACGCCCACGAGACCGCCGCCGCGATGGCCTCGGCCATGCGGATGTCCAAGGCCGAGCGCAAGTCCCGCCACCAGGAGCTGCTGTCCGTGGTGCTGGAGAAGGACGTCGCCTGGTGGTCGGCGGCCTATCTGAAGGCGCTGGACGAGGAAGCCGCGCAGGACGCGCTGACCGAATAGGCAACGGCCTGCGTTTCTGCCGCCCCGCGCGGCAGATCGCGCCCGCACCCCCGCCGCGATGCGGTGATGCGTGACGGGGCGGGAAAACGGGCGCAACCTTGGGTTACGAGGTCGCGCCACCTCGAGTGTTCAACCCACCGGTTCCGGGCCTCCTGGCCTTCTGGATTGGACCAGCGAAGTAGGCCGCCGGATCTGACGCACCCCTCCTCCCTGCGGACAGACCGGCGGCCGATCGTTCCTCAGCCGATCAGCCGCACCGCATGGGCGACGCCCGCGCCATAGCCGTGGACACCCATCCCCGCGATCACCGCATCCGCGCGATGCGAGACATAGGAATGGTGCCGGAACGCCTCGCGCTTGTGGACCTGGCTGATATGCACCTCGATCACGGGGCCGTCGAAGGCGTTCAGCGCATCCAGCACCGCGACCGAGGTATGGGTCAGCGCGGCGGGGTTGATCACGATGGCCGCGGCCTGCAGGCGGGCCTCGTGGATCCAGTCGATCAGCTGGCCTTCCCAGTTCGTCTGCAGGAACCGTATTTCGTGCGGGCCTGCGGCCTCGCTGCACAGGGCCTCGATATCGGCCAGCGTCTCGTGGCCATAGATTTCGGGCTGGCGCTGGCCCAGCAGGTTCAGGTTCGGACCGTTCAGGACATAAATCTGCGACATCGGGACCTCGTGCGTTTCGTTCATGCCTAGCCTGCGGCGCGGCCGCTGTCAGCAGGGCAGCAGCACATGGCCCGCGGTTTCGCCCGCCGGATCGATCAGCACCAGTCCCCGCGCATCCAGCAGCGCAAGGTGGCCCGCATGCGTCTCGGGGCCGGACCACAGCACCTGCCCGTCATGCCCGACGACCAGCAGCCCGCTCGCCAGCCGCAGCGTGCCGGGACCGGGCGCCTGCCAGGCGACCCGCCCGCCGCGATGCAGTGCGGGGCCGGTCCGGGGGTCGTTCACCAGTTCCGCGTCGCAATCGGCGGCCTGCAGCGCCTGGCCGGGATGCAGCGCGTCCGTCATGCGGTCGGTCGCGCGGCATTCGCCCGCCAGCGCGCGGCGCATGGCCGTGGCCAGCGCATCGCCGCGCAGCCCTTGCGCCTGCAGGACCGTCAGCTTGGCCAGCGCCGAGACGGCGGTGATGTCGCCGCCCATGATCACCCCCGTCGCGGTGATCCAGGTGCCCGCGGCGTAATGCAGCGCACCCACGGCGCCGCCGATGGCGCGGCTGGTCAGCACGACCGGCACCCCCGTCTGCGCGGCGCGCGACAGGGCGCGTTGCAGGCTGCCGTCGCCCTCGGGCAGGTTCCCCTCGCCAAACGCCTCGATGATCAGGCCCGTCGCGCCGCGTTCCAGCGCGTCGTCGATCATGCGGGCAAGGACCGGCGTGCCGGCGGGAATGGCGGGCAGGATGACGACCTGCTGCGCCTCGATCCGGTCGGCGATTTTGTCCAGACGCGCAAGGGTGCGGGCGGGGTCCAGCGCGCGTGCGGGCGTGGCCGGTCCGGGCAGGGCGGTGGCCATGCGCCGGATTCCGATGCCGCCACGGGCCAGCGGTGGCAGATGCGGGCTGTCGAAGGCCGCGAAATCCGTGCTGGAGACCTTGAGCGCGCGATTGCCGCGCAGCAGGCTGCCGTCGAAGAACAGCCCCACCTCGGGGATGCGCAGGGTGGCGGCCCGGATCGCGCCCGCCAGGTTGCCAAGCGCGTCCGACAGCGCGTTCAGCACCACCCCTTCGGCCGAGTCGACGAAGATCGGGACCTGCGATCCGGTCAGGATCACCGGCTTGGACAGCGCCTGCACCGCGATCCCGTCCGCGTCCCATTCGCCCAGCAGCATCGACAGCGCCGCGCCCGAATAATCCATCGTGTCGGTGCCGTGCAGGATCACGAAGCCGTCGTAATCGTCATGCAGCGACAGCAGATGCGCGGCCATCCGGCACCAGTCGCACGGCACGAGGCCCGAACTGTCCAGCGTGCCGTTCCCGCTGCCCGGAAAGCGCAGCGTGTCGTCCACGTGCAGGGTGACACCGGGAATGGTGGCGCGGATCGCCGGTTCGACCAGCCGGCGCATCGCGTCGGCGAAATCGCTCGGGTGCATGGGGGCCAGCGGCTGACCCAGGCTGGTGATCGTTCCGCCGGTATTGATGATGCAGATGCGCATGCGATGCCCCCGTCCTGTCGCGGGCCCTTATACGGGCTGACGGACGCCGATCCAGCCCCGAAGGAAGGATGACAGGTTGCGCGTCAGGTCCTCCGACACATAGCCGCCCTCCTGCACGATGACCGAGGGCAGGTTCAGCGCGGCGATGCGGCGGGCGGCCACGGCAAAGCCGGGGGTGGTGACGGCCAGGCCCTTGAAGGGGTCGTTCTCATGGGCGTCCAGTCCAAGCGCCACGACCAGCGCGCCGGGCGCGTGGTCGCGGATGCGCGCGAGGGCACGGTCCAGCGCGGCCAGCCAGTCCTCGTCGCCCGATCCGATGGGCAGCGGCAGGTTCAGGTTCGCGCCCTTGCCCGTGCCCTGTCCGACCTCGTGCGCGTGGCCCAGGTAGAAGGGATAGAAGTTCGACGGATCGGCATGGATCGAGACGGTGAACACATCGGCCCGGTCATGGAAGATCGCCTGCGTGCCATTGCCGTGATGCACGTCGATATCGAGGATCGCGACCCGGTCGTGATCGCCGCGCAGCGTCTGTGCCGCGATGGCCGAATTGTTCAGGAAGCAGTGCCCCGCGGCGGTATCGGCATCGGCGTGATGCCCCGGGGGACGGCACAGCGCATAGGCGGCGCGGGCGCCCTTGCGCACGGCCTCGGTCGCGGCAAGCGCGGTATCGACCCCGCGCAGCGCGGCGGCATATGTGTGCTGACCAAGGGGGCAGCCCGTATCGGCCATGTGCCAGCCCGCGCGCCCGGTGATCCCTTCGGGATAGGTCTGGCCGACCTTCTGCGGATGCAGGTTCGCGACGACCTCGGGGCCCGCGCCGGGGGCCTTCTGCCATTCCGCCCAGCCGTCGCGCAGGAATTCCAGATAGCGCGTGGTATGGACCTCGTGCATCGCGGCGCGGTCGGTCGGGGGCACGGGATGCACGGTCAGTCCCGCATCGGCGATCCCGGCCAGCAGGCGCTCGGCCCGCTCGGCGGTTTCCTTGTTGCGCGAAGGCACGCCGCGCAGCATCCAGAACTGCGGGTCGTGGTCGGCGGTCTCGGGGGCGTAGAAGCAGGGAAGATCGCTCATGTCGGGCAGGCTAGGGCGGGGCGCGCGGCCCCGCAAGTCAGAACCCCGAATGGTGCTTCAGGAACTCGGCCTCTTCCTCGGTGGTCTGTCGTCCCAGTGCCGCGTTGCGATGCGGAAAGCGACCGAATCGGGCAACGATGTCGCGATGCTCGCGGGCGAAATGCAGCGAATGGGCGTTGCCCAGGTCCTCGTACAGCGCGACCGAGCGGGTCTGGTCCGCCAGGTCCTCGGAATGCATGAAGGGCAGGTAGAAGAATTGCCGCGCGTCGGGGTCGGTCTGCGCGTCATGGCCCCGGTCCAGCGCGTCGCGGGCCACCGCCAGCGCATGGTTGTTCGATTCGAAGGCGCGCCCGCTGTCCCGGAAGATGTTGCGCGGGAACTGGTCCAGCACGATGGCCAGCGCCAGCGCGCCCTGAGGGTCGTCGCGCCAGTGGTCCAGCTGGCCCGCATGGGCGGCCTCGTAGGTGGGGCCGAACAGGTCCGCGATGCGGGCATCGACCTGGTCGGATTTCTTGAACCACCACGGCCGCATGGCCGGGTCGAACCAGAAATCCAGAACATCCTGCGGGGTCTTGGTCATGTCGCCGTTCCTTGTCGCGTACGTGTCGGGGCCCGTGTCAGGCCCCGAGTCAGGGCAGGGGGATGAATTCGTCGCGGTCGCCGGTGGGCAGGTCGAACAGCCCCTCTCCCCAACGTCCGGCGGCCCATTCGCGTTTCGCCTCCTCGATCCTCTCGCGCGAGGATGCGACGAAGTTCCACCAGATGTGGCGCGGACCGTTCAGCGTCTCGCCGCCCAGGGCCATCAGCCGCGCGCCGCGATCGCCTGCGGCCACGGTGATCTCGTCGCCGGGGCGGAAGACCATCATCCGGCCCGCCTCGAATTCCTGTCCGGCAACCGTGATCGAGCCTTCGGTGACGTAGATGCCGCGATCCTCGTGGTCGCGCGGCAGGGGAAAGCGTGCCCGCGCGCCCAGCACCACGTCCAGGTAGAAGGTGTCGGAATACATCGTCACCGGCGCCGTCTCGCCATAGGCGCGGCCGAGGATCAGGCGGGCCTCGATGCCCTGGTCGCGGATGACGGGCAGGCTGTCCTTGCCGTGATGCTCGAAGCTGGGGGTCATGTCCTCGTGGGATTCGGGCAGGGCGATCCAGGTCTGGATGCCGAACAGGCTGCTGGGCCCGTCGCGCGTCGCGCTGCTGCTGCGTTCGGAATGCGTCACGCCGCGCCCGGCCACCATCCAGTTGACCGCGCCGGGGGTGATCACCTGGTCCGAGCCCACGCTGTCGCGGTGGTGGAAATCCCCGCGATAGAGATATGTCACCGTGCCCAGCCCGATATGGGGATGCGGGCGCACGTCGATGCCGTGGCCGGTCAGGAACTCGGCCGGGCCCATCTGGTCGAAGAAGATGAAGGGCCCGACCATCTGCCGGCGCGGGGCGGGCAGGGCGCGGCGCACCTCGAATCCGCCAAGGTCGCGGGCGCGGGGGATGATCAGCGTCTCGATGGCGTCGGCGCCGACCGTGTCGGGGCAGCCGGGGGTCAGTGCGGGGTTCCAGCTCATCTGCGTTCCTCCGTTGTGTTGCAGCAAGGGTGGGCGCGAATCGCATGCGGGACAAGCACCGCGGCGTTCGGCCTGCGCGAACGCCGGGTTGCGTATGCGTTCAGTGGCGGGGAACGACCCGCGCTGGCACATTCGCGGGGAAAGGAGGTCCGCGATGACGACAGGACTTCACCACATCACTGCCATCACGCGCGACGTGCAGGCGAATGTCGATTTCTGGATGGGCTTTCTGGGGCTGGCACTGGTCAAGCAGACCGCCGGCTTCGAGGATGCCCGCCAGCTGCACCTGTTCTATGGCGACGCGGCGGGATCGCCCGGCACGCTGGTCAGCTTCCTCGTCTGGCAGGACGGGTCGGCGGGGCGCGTGGGCCATGGCCAGCCGACCGAGATCGCGCTGGCCATCCCGCGCCGGCGCATCGGCGACTGGCTGACCCGCGCCATGCAGCGCGGCATCCGCATCGAGGGACCGCTGCACGAGTTCGGCGACCCGGTCCTGCGGCTGCGCGATCCCGACGGGATCACCGTCAGGCTGGTGGGTACGGATGCGCCCGATGCGGGCTGGCCCGCGCCGCCCGCGCGCATCTTCGGCGCGACGATCTGGTCCGAGGATGCCGATGCCACCATCGACTGGCTGGCCCCCGCCGGGTTCCGCCCCGTCGGTCGCGAAGGGGCCGTGACGCGCCTTGCCGCAGATACGGGGGTTCTGGACATCCGCGATACGCGGGGCTTCGTGGCGGGTATTCCCGGTACGGGCGTCATCGACCACGTCGCCCTGCGCGTGCCCGACGCGGCGGCGCTGGACGACCATGTCGCAAGGCTGGGCGGGGCCACGATGCACGACCGGCGCTATTTCCAATCGGCCTATGTCCGCGAACCGGGGGGCGCGCTGATCGAGTTCGCGACCGACGGTCCCGGCATGACCGTGGACGAGCCTGCCGACGCGCTTGGCCGGACCCTGATGGTCCCGCCGCATGTCACCGACGACCTGCAGCTTCGGCTGCAACTGCCGCAATTCGCCCGACCGGGCGACAGGAGGATTCCCATGCGCGACCTGCCCTTCGTTCACCGCATCCATCGGCCCGACGATCCCGATGGCAGCACCATCGTCCTGCTGCACGGCACCGGCGGGTCCGAGACCGACCTGATGCCGCTGGCCCATCGCATCGCCCCCCGCGCGACGCTGCTGGGCCTGCGCGGGCGTTCCACGGACGAGGGCGTGGCCCGGTTCTTCCGCCGCCTGTCGATGGCGCGGTTCGACCAGGACGACATCCGCGCCGAGGCCCGCGCCTTCGCCGCGTTCTGGGATGGCGCGATCCGGGCCTATGACCTAGATCCGGGGCGCATGACGGTGCTGGGCTACAGCAACGGCGCGAATTTCGCGGGCGCGGTGGTGGCGCTGCATCCGGGTCTGATCCGTCGCGCCGTGCTGATCCGTCCCATGCTGGCGCTGGAGGATCCGCCCGCGACCGACCTGTCGGGCAGCCGCGTCCTGACCCTGCAGGGCGCGCGCGACCCCTATGGCACGCATGCGCCCGCGCTGAACGAATGGCTGGCCGCAAACGGTGCCGACCTTCGGGCCGAGGTCCTGGATGCGGGCCACGAGATCACGCAGGCGGACCTGGATCTTGCGACCGAATGGCTGCCCGGTTGACGCAAAGGGCCCCGGCATCGCTGCCGGGGCCCGTCGTCATTCGCCGCTGAAGCGCGTGCCCCAGGGGTCCTGCGCATCGATGGCGATGCCCCTCAGCACGATCCTTTCCAGCCCCGCCATCCGCGCATCGCGCGGACCGGCCCCGGCGCTGTTCCAAGTGTTGACGGCCAGGTGGTGGTGATATCCGTCCCAGCCGAACCATTCACCGCCACCCGCCGCGAAGGTCCGTGTCAGGCCCAGGTCGCCCGTCATGAACCCGGCCGCCGCCGGAAGATCGCCGACCTGCAGGTGCACATGGCCCACGACCGTGCCGCGCGGGACGCCGACCCAGTCGTCATGGGCCGCGCGTGCAAGATCGGTCAGGTCCAGCCTGCGGGTGAACATCTCGACCCGGTCGCCATCGCGGACCCACTCGGCAGCCGGCCTGTCGCGATAGATCTCGATCCCGTTGCCCTCGGGGTCGTTCAGATAGATCGCCTCGGAGACGCCATGATCCGAGGCCCCCGTCAGCTGCAGCCCCGACCGCGCGGCATGGGTCACCCATGCGCCCAGATCGGCCCGGTCCGGCAGCAGGATCGCGGTGTGGAACAGGCCCGCCGCCCGCGGATCGCGCGGGGTGGCCGCGGGGTCGTCGATCAGCTCGACCAGCACGCGGCGGCCATCCCCGAACCGGCCCGCCCCCATGGGGTGCAGGCCGATCGCATCGCGATAGAACGCGCCGACCGTGCCGGCATCGCGCACCCGCAGGACGACGCGGGCGATGCCGCGCGGATCAGTCATGGCCGATGGCGGGCTTGCCCGCGCCGATCATGGCCTGGACCAGCAGCGCGACGGTCCAGAAGGCGGGATATTCCCAGCCGCCGCCCTCGTTGCTGAACATGAAGCCCGCATGTGCGTGGCCGAAGAACAGCGCGCCCAGCATCACGGGCACCAGCGCCAGCGACACCAGCCGCACCTGCCAGCCGACGATCAGGGCGATCCCGCCCAGCAGCTCGGCGGCGATGGTCAGATAGGCCAGCCCCCCCGGCAGCCCGAGCGAGGCGAAATAGCCCGCCGTGCCTGCGGGCGTGAAGACGGTCAGCTTCACCCAGCCATGGGCGAAGAACAGGATGCCCATCGCCACGCGCAGGATCAGCGCGGCGGTTTCGGGGGCGTGAAGGCGGGAATTCAGGGTCGCAAGCATTATAAACCTCGTGCGGGTGGTCATCATCGAGGCGAAGATCGCATGTTGCGGCGGCGGCGATAATCCGGACTTCCGGAAGATGATTGCTTCCGTTTGGGAATCAATCGGCCCAGCCGTGACCGGGCCCCCACCGGTCCTGCAGGAACCGGATCAGCAGGCGCAGCCGCGACGGGATGTGCCGCCCCTGCGCCGCCAGCGCCATGACCGGCGACTGCCCCTGGGGGAAATCGCCCAGCACCTGCACCAGCCTGCCGTCCCGAAGATGCGGGGCCGCGATGAAATCCGGCACGCGGGTGATGCCCAGCCCCGCGATCGCCGCCGTGATGCAGGCCTCGGCATTCGAGAACCGCAGCCGGACCGTCGCGCGGATGGTGACCGCATCGCCCCCCTCGCCGAAGGTCCAGTCGTCGGGGCGGACGAAGTTCATGTCGGTGATGAAGTCGTGCCCCTCCAGCGCGTCGGGCGTGCGGGGCGTCCCGCGCGCGTCCAAATAGAGGGGCGAGGCGACGGCGACGACGGTCATCACGCCCAGGGGGTGGGCGACCATCGCGCTGTCGCGTGGTTGGCCCACGCGGATCGCCGCGTCGAAGCCGCCCTCGGCCAGACTGACGATGCTGTCTGTGAAATCCACGTCCAGGCGAATCGCGGGATGGGCGCGGGCGAAATCGGCCAGCGCGGGCATCAGTTGCGCGGTGCCGAAGGTCAGGGGCGCGGTCAGCCGCAACAGGCCGCGCGGCTGGCCGTCATTGCTGCGCAGCCGGTCGTCCAGCTCGGTCATCTGGTCGAGGATGGCGGCGATGCGCGGCAGGTATTCCTCGCCCTCGGGGGTCAGGCTGACGGCGCGGGTGGTGCGGATCAGCAGGCGCACGCCCAGCCGCGCCTCCAGCGCCGAGACCAGCTTCGATGCCTGCCCCGCCGAACAGCCGAGACGCGCCGCCGCAGCCGAGAAGCTGCCGCGGCGCGCGACCTCGACGAACATGCGGTCGGCGCTCAGCCGGTCCATGGCCGTCCCCGGGTGGCGTGCAGTTCAGGCAAGTGGCTTCAGCCCGGCCTCGATCCGGTCGCGCTTGCCTTCCAGGAAGGGCGGCAGCGACAGGGCCTCGCCCATCGTCTCGTGGGGTTCGTCCACGTCGAAGCCGGGGCCGTCGGTCGCCAGCTCGAACAGGTTGCCGCCGGGTTCACGGAAATAGAGCGAGCGGAAGTAGAAGCGCTCGACCTCGCCGGAATTGGGGACGCGGAAGCGGCCGACGCGCTGCGTCCACTCGGTCAGCGCGGCCTGGTCGGGCACGCGGAAGGCGACGTGGTGGACGCCGCCCGCGCCCTGGCGCGCCTGCGGCAGTTCGGGCTGGACCGCGACATGCAGTTCGGACGCGGCGCCGCCCTCGCCCATCTCGAAGACATGGACATGGCCGCTGCCGTCGGGGCTCGCATAGTCGCGCACCTTGCGCATGTTCATCACCTGCGTCAGCACCGCCTCGGTCGGGCCAAGATCGTGGACCGAGATGGTGATCGGTCCAAGCCCGTGGATCTGGTGTTCCGCCGGAACCGGGCTGCGATCCCAGGGCTGGCCCGCGGGGTGGGGTGCCGCGACCAGGCGCAGACGCTGACCCTCGGGGTCCTCGGTGTCCAGCGTGGGGCGACCGTCCAGCGTGACGATGCTGCCGCCCAGCCGGTCGGCCCAGTAATCCAGGCTGGATTCGGCGACGCGCAACCCGGTGCGGGTGATCGCGTTGGTGCCGCGCCGTTCGGGCGGGGCGGGCCAGTCGAAGAAGGTGATGTCGGTGCCGGGGCTGCCCGCCCCGTCCGCGAAGAACAGGTGATAGGCCGAGGTGTCGTCCTGGTTCACCGTCTTCTTGACCCGCCGCAACCCGAGCGTCTGGGTATAGAAGCGGTTGTTGCCGGGGGCGTCGGCGGTGATCGCCGTCAGGTGGTGGATGCCGGTCAGCTGCATGATGCGTGATCCCATTGTCCGAATGCGTTGCGGTAGAATATGCACGCTTTCGTCCGTTCCCGGCAGGCGTCACGCAGGAAACGCCGCGTTCGCCGTTGCCGAACGGCACCGCTCGGGTGCATGGTCGGGCGATGGATTGGGACCTGTCGGACATACGCACCTTCCTGGCCGTGATGGATGCGGGCACCATCTCGGGGGCGGCGGCGCGTGCCGATTTGTCGAAATCCGTCGTCAGCAAGCGGATCAGCGATTTCGAAACGGCCATCGGCGCCGCGCTGTTCACGCGCCATGCGGGCCGGATCACGCCGACCGATGCCGCGCTGGACCTGTCCGAAAGGTTGCGCCCCGCGCTGGCCGAGCTGGTGGCCGCGACCGAGAGCATCGCCGCCCCCGAGACCGAGCTGCGCGGCCGCCTGGCCATCGCCGCCCCCATGAGCTTCGGCATCCGCCATCTGGGCCCGGTGATCGCAGGCTTCGCCCGCGCCCATCCGGGGCTGGAGATCGTGCTGGATTACGACGACCGCCACGTGGACCTGCGCGGCGCGGGTTTCGATCTGGGGCTGCGGATTGGGCATCTGAAGGACAGCAGCCTGATGGCGCGCAGGCTGTGCCACGATCCGCGCCTTCTGGTCGCCAGCCCCGATTACCTTGCGCAATACGGCCCCGTCACCCACCCCGAGGATCTGTCGGGGCACGGGGTCATCAGCTATCTCAACGCGCGGCTGGGGGACATCTGGCCCTTCGCGGGCGTGCCCGCCCCCGCCCATGGCCGCATCACCGCCAATAACGGCGAGGCGATGCGCGACATGGCGATCGGCGGGCTGGGCCTTGCGCTGCTGCCGCTGTTCATCTGCCACGACGCGGTGCGCGACGGGCGGCTGGTGCCGGTGCTGGCGCAGCTGGAACAGGACCCGCTGCCGATAAGCGTGGTCTGGCCGCCGGTCCGCCCGATGCCGCGCAAGACGCGGGCCTTCATCGACCACATCGCCCGCGCCTTTGCCGAGGACCCGCCCTGGCAGCGCGACCTTGCGCTGTCGGGGCTGGCCGGGGATCAGGCGCGCAGCGCGACCTGACCGGGCAGCCAGGCAAAGCCGTTGCCCGGCAGGTGCAGCTCGTCGCCCTTGCGGCTGGCATCCGAGGGGCCGACCGGGTCCGAGACCGCGCCGCGCAGGATCGCGGGTTCGGGCGACAGGTTGAACACGCAGGTCAGCGCATCCTGGCCCTCGCCGCGGGCGAAGGCCAGGATCGGCTCGGGCAGGTCGAGGAACCGCGTCGCCCCGAAGCGCAGCGCATCCTGCGCCTTGCGATGCCCGATGATCGCGCGATAGGCCGCCAGCGGGCCGTCGTTGCCCTGCGCGTCCACCGCCCGCGCGGCCTGCGCATCCTTGACCGGCAGCCAGGGCGCCACCTCCGAGAAGCCCGCATTCGCGGCCCCGGCCTCCCATGTCATGGGGGTGCGGCAGCCGTCGCGGCCCTTCACCTCGGGCCAGAAGCGCAGGGCGGGGGGATCGGTCAGTTCCTCGTAGACCAGCGTGGTCTCGGACTGGCCCAGCTCCTCGCCCTGGTAGATGCAGATCGTGCCGGGGAAGGACATCAGCATCGCGGCCGACAGCGCGGCCATGCGGTCCTGGTCGACGGCGTGACCCGCCCACCGCGTCACGTGGCGCACGACATCGTGGTTCGAGAAGCTCCAGCAGCTGTGGCCGTCCGGCGCGCCCTGCTGGACCCCCTCGATCACGTTGCGGAAATGCGCCGCGGTGAATTCGGGGCTGAGCATCTCGAAGCTGTAGCACATGTGCAGCCGGTCGCTGCCGGCGGTGTATTCCGACATGATCCGGATCGAGGTCTCGCCGCCGTCGCCGACCTCGCCCACCATCATGCGGTCGGGATATTCGTCCGTCAGCGCGCGCATCCGTTTCAGGAAGGGGATGTTCTGCGGCTGGTTCTTGGAATGGACATGCAGCTGGCGCGGATAGGTTTCCGGCCCGTCGTAATCGGGGTTGGGCGGATTGTCGCGAAGCTGCGCGTCGTGGAAATAGTAGTTGACCGTATCCAGCCGGAACCCGTCCACGCCGCGTTCTAGCCAGAAGCGCATCGTGTCCAGCAGCGCGTCCTGCACGGCCGGGTTCCACATGTTCAGGTCGGGCTGTTCGGCCAGGAAGTTGTGCAGGTAGTACTGCCGCCGCTGCGGCTCCCACTCCCATGCGGGGCCACCGAAGACCGAGGGCCAGTTGTTCGGGGGCGTGCCGTCGGGATTCGGGTCGGCCCAGACATACCAGTCCGCCTTGGGTCCGCTGCGGGACCGGCGGCTTTCGGCGAACCAGGGGTGCTTGTCGCTGGAATGGCTGATGACCTGGTCGATGATGACCTTCAGCCCCAGCTCGTGCGCGCGGGCGACCATCGCGTCGAAATCGGCAAGGTCCCCGAACAGCGGGTCGATATCGGTATAGTCCGAGACGTCGTAGCCCATGTCCTTCTGCGGCGAGGTGAAGATCGGCGACAGCCAGATCGCGTCCACCCCAAGCGATGCCACATGGTCCAGCCTGCGGGTGATGCCCGCAAGGTCGCCGATGCCATCGCCGTTTCCGTCCTGAAAGCTGCGGGGATAGATCTGGTAGATCACCGCGTCGCGCCACCATTCCGTCATCGTCGTCACCTCTCTGGTGTCTGGGATTCCCCCGAAGTCATGCATGACTCTGGCAGGATCGAAAAGGACACATTAGCGTTGGGTGAACGGCCGGGCGGCGAATCCGCGCCGGACAGCGAAAGGACGGGCAGCGATGGCAGATCCGATGGCAGCGACCGAATGGCCGAGCATGGCCGATATCGATGCCCTTGCCGCCGCATGCTGCGACCGACCCTTCGACGTGCTGGGTCCGCATATGACGCAGGCGGGCCGGATGCTGACCGTGTTCCATCCCGATCTTGCATCGCTGCGCGCGGTGATGGCCGATGGCAGCGCGGTCGATCTGCCGCGCGTCGCGGGCGATGTCTTCGCGGGCCCGGTCCCCGACGGCCCCTATCGGCTGCGGGCCACCAGCGGGGGCGGCGTCGAATGGGAGTTCGAGGACCCCTATCGCTTCGGGCCGATGCTGGGCGATCTGGACCTGCACCTGCTGGCCGAGGGGACGCATCGGCGGCTGTGGCACGCCCTGGGCGCGCATGTGGTCACGCATGAGGGCGTGCGCGGCACGCGCTTTGCGGTCTGGGCGCCGAATGCGCGCAGGGTCTCGGTCGTGGGGCAGTTCAACCGGTGGGACGGGCGCCGCCATCCCATGCGCCGCCTGGGCCAGGGCATATGGGAGATCTTCCTGCCCGACCTGTCCGAGGGAGAGCTGTACAAGTACGAGATCCTGAACGCGCATGGCGCCGTGCGCCAGAAGGCCGACCCCGTGGGCTTCGGCAGCCAGCACCCCCCCGAAAAGGCCAGCATCGTCCGCGACCTGTCGGGCTTCGGCTGGAAGGACGGCGACTGGATGCGCGACCGCGCGGCTGCCCATGACCGCCGCGCGCCCGTCAGCATCTACGAGGTGCATCTGGGCAGCTGGCGCAGGCGGTGGGACGATCACGGCAGGCCGCTGTCCTACAAGGAGCTGGCCCGCGACCTGGTCGGATATGCCAGGGACATGGGCTTCACCCATCTGGAGCTGCTGCCCGTCAGCGAGTTTCCCTTCGACGGTTCCTGGGGCTATCAGCCCGTGGGCCTCTATGCGCCGACGATCCGCTTCGGGCCGCCGCATGAATTCCGCGACCTGGTCGAGGCCGCGCACCAGGCGGGGCTGGGGGTCATCCTCGACTGGGTGCCGGGGCATTTCCCGACCGACGCGCACGGGCTGGCGCAGTTCGACGGCACCGCGCTCTATGAACATGCCGACCCGCGCGAGGGGTTCCACCAGGACTGGAACACGCTGATCTACAACTATGGCCGGACCGAGGTGCAGAACTTCCTGATCGCCAACGCGATCTACTGGCTGGACGAATACCACGTGGACGGGCTGCGCGTGGATGCGGTCGCCTCGATGCTCTATCGCGACTATTCGCGCCGGGACGGGGAATGGGTGCCCAACCGCGACGGCGGCCGCGAGAACTACGAGGCGATCGAGTTCCTGAAGAACATGAACGTCGCCGCCTATGGCGAACATCCCGGCATCATGACCGTGGCCGAGGAAAGCACGTCCTTCCCGCAGGTCTCGGCGCCGGTCGATGCGGGGGGGCTGGGCTTCGGGTTCAAGTGGAACATGGGCTGGATGAACGACACGCTGCGCTACATGGCGCATGATCCGGTCCATCGCAGCCATCACCACCACCTGATGACCTTCGGGCTGCACTATGCCTTCTCGGAGAACTTCATCCTGCCGATCAGCCATGACGAGGTCGTCCACGGCAAGGGCAGCATGCTGCGCAAGATGCCGGGCGACGAATGGCAGCAATTCGCGAACCTGCGCGCCTATTACGGCTTCATGTGGGGCCATCCGGGCAAGAAGCTGCTGTTCATGGGCTGCGAATGGGGCCAGCCCGAGGAATGGAACCACGATGGCGAGCTGAACTGGCACGCCGCCGAACAGCCGATGCACCGGGGCGTGCAGGCGCTGGTGCGCGATCTGAACGCGCTCTATCGCGCACAGCCGTCGCTGCACGTGGCCGACGCCCTGCCCGAGGGGTTCCGCTGGATCGCCAACGATCCCGCGCAATCGGTGATGGCATGGGCGCGCTTCGGCGATGCGGGCGATCCGCCGGTGGTGGTGGTGTCCAACATGACGCCCGTGCCGCGCCACGATTTCCGCATCGGGGTGCCCCGCGGGGGCCGCTGGCACGAGGTTCTGAATACCGACGCCGCCGCCTATGGCGGCAGCGGTGCCGGCAACATGGGCGGGACCGGGGCAGACGACATTCCGTGCCACGGCATGGATGCGTCGATCTCGATCACGCTGCCGCCGCTTGCCACGATCTTCTTCGTGGCGGGCGATTGACCGTCGCCCGTCCGGGCGACATTGGGGGAGGAACGACATGGCCGAGAACCAGAGACTTGCACGCAGATCGATGGCATTCGTCCTGGCGGGGGGACGGGGCAGCCGGCTGAAGGAACTGACGGACAGGCGCGTGAAGCCCGCCGTCTATTTCGGGGGCAAGGCACGCATCATCGACTTCGCCCTGTCGAACGCGATGAACAGCGGCATCCGCAAGATCGCGGTCGCCACCCAGTACAAGGCGCACAGCCTGATCCGCCACTGCCAGCGGGGCTGGAACTTCTTCCGCGCCGAACGGAACGAGTTCCTGGACATCCTGCCCGCCAGCCAGCGCATGTCCGAACAGCACTGGTATCGCGGCACCGCCGACGCGGTGACCCAGAACATCGACATCGTGGACGATTACGGCGTCGACTACATCGTGATCCTTGCGGGCGACCACATCTACAAGATGGATTACGAGATCATGCTGCGAGAGCATGTGGACAGCGGCGCAGACGTGACCGTCGGCTGCCTGACCGTCCCGAGAGAGGAGGCGAGCGCCTTCGGCGTCATGGATGTCGATGCGACGGGGCGCATCGTGTCCTTCCTGGAAAAGCCAGCCGATCCGCCCGGGATGCCCGACGATCCGACCAAGTCGCTGGCCTCGATGGGGATCTATGTCTTCAACTGGAAATTCCTGCGCGACCTGCTGCTGAAGGATGCCGAGGACGCGTCGTCCAGCCATGATTTCGGACACGATCTGATCCCTGACATCGTGCGCAACGGCAAGGCGATGGCGCATCGCTTCGACACGTCCTGCGTCAGGGATGCGGGCGCGCCCGCCTACTGGAAGGACGTGGGCACCGTGGATGCCTTCTGGCGCGCGAATATCGACCTGACCGACTTCACGCCCGAACTGAACCTGTGGGACAACGAGTGGCCGATCTGGACCTATTCCGAGGTCGTCCCCCCCGCCAAGTTCATCCATGACGAGAAGGACCGCCGCGGCATCGCGGTGTCGTCGATGGTGTCGGGCGGCTGCATCATTTCCGGGACCGAGATCCGCAACTCGGTCCTGTTCACGGGGGTCAGGACCAACAGCTATGCCATCCTGGAGAACGCGGTCGTGCTGCCCTCGGTCACGGTGCATCGCAGCGCGCGCCTGCGCAACGTGGTGATCGACCGCGGCGTCGTCATCCCCGAGGGGCTGGTCGTGGGCGAGGATCCGAAGGACGACGCCGAATGGTTCCGCGTCAGCGAGAAGGGCGTGACGCTGATCACGCAGGAGATGCTGGACAAGCGGGCGGCGTCGCTGTGATGCGCGTCCTGTCGGTCGCCTCGGAATGCGCGCCGCTGGTCAAGACGGGCGGGCTTGCCGACGTGGTGGGCGCGCTGCCTGCCGCGCTGGCGGGGCAGGGGGTGCAGATGCGGGTGCTGCTGCCGGGCTATCCGGCGGTGACGGGCGCGCTGGCCGATGCGCGGGCGGTGCTGTCGATCGACGACCTGTTCGGCGGACCGGCGCGGGTGCTGGCGGGCATGGCCGCGGGGCTGGACCTGCTGGTCGTCGATGCGCCCCACCTGTTCCAGCGTCCGGGCAGCCCCTATCTGGGGCCGGACGGGCGCGACTGGCCGGACAATCCCGAACGCTTTGCCGCGCTGTCATGGGTTGCGGCGCAGATCGCGGCCGACGGGGCCGAGGGCTGGCACCCGCAGGTGCTGCACGGGCACGACTGGCAGGCGGGCTTCATGGTCGAATACCTGCGCCGGATGGACGCGCCCCAGGTCCGCACGGTCATGACCATCCACAACATCGCCTTCAGCGGGCCCGCCGACCCGATGCGGCTGGATTCGCTTCGCCTGGACCCCGCGCGTTTCCACAGCGAGGGGTACGAGTACTGGGGCCGGATCTCGGCGCTGAAGGCCGGGCTGATCGGGGCGGACGTGCTGACGACCGTCTCCCCGACCTATGCCGAGGAGCTGACGACGCCGGAATTCGGGATGGGCATGGACGGGCTGATCCGCCAACGCCGGGCCGATCTGCGGGGCATCCTGAACGGCATCGACACCGATGCCTGGAACCCTGCCACCGACCCGACCATCGCGCCCTATTCCACCGCTGCGGGCAAGCCGGCGAACCGCACGGCCCTGCGCGCCGAGATGGGCCTGCCGGAATCCGACGGCCCGCTTTGCGTCATCGTGTCCCGCATGACCGACCAGAAGGGGCTGGACCTGGTGCTGGAGGCCCTGCCGGCGCTGCGGGCGATCGGGGGGCAGCTGGCCCTGCTGGGATCGGGCGATCCCGCGCTGGAATCCGCGTTCCGCGATCTGGCGGCGCATGATCCCGACGTGGCGATCCGCATCGGCTATGACGAGGCGCTGTCGCACCGGATGATGGCGGGGGGCGACGCGATCCTCGTGCCGTCGCGGTTCGAGCCTTGCGGCCTGACCCAGATGTATGCCCTGCGATACGGCACGGTGCCCGTGGTGGCGCTGACCGGCGGGCTGGCCGATACGGTCATCAACGCGTCCCCCGCCGCGCTGGCGGTCCGGGCGGCGACGGGGATCCAGTTCGCGCCGGTCACGGCGGATGCGCTGTCGGGCGCGTTGATGCGGCTGGGCGCGCTGTGGCGGCAGAAGAAGGTCTGGGCCCGCATCCAGCGCAACGCCATGGCCCAGCCCGTCGGCTGGGAGGAATCCGCGCGCGCCTATGCCGCGCTCTATGCAGAACTGGGTGCCACGACCGGATGAGCAGGGATTACGCGACGATCACCGCCGGGCGTCCGACGCCCCTGGGGGCCACATTCGACGGGGCGGGGGTCAACTTCGCCGTATTCAGCCAGCATGGCGAACGCGTGACGCTGTGCCTGTTCGACAGGCGCGGCCGCGAGACCCGCATCGACCTGCCCGAGCGCGAGGGCCATGTCTGGCACGGCTACATCCCCGGGCTGCGGCCCGGGCAGCGCTATGGCTTCCGTGTCCACGGCCCGTGGCGCCCGCAGGAGGGTCACCGCTTCAACGCCAACAAGCTGCTGATCGACCCCTATGCCAAGCAGCTGACGGGCAGCCCGCGCCCGCATGACGCGCTTTGTGCCTATCGCGTGGGGCATCGCGACGCGGACCTCTCCTTCGACCGGCGCGACAGCGCGCAATACATGCCGAAATCCGTCGTGGTCGATCCCAGCTTCGCCTGGGGCGAGGACCGCGCGCCCGATCACAGCTGGTCCGACACCCTGATCTACGAGGCCCATGTGAAGGGCCTGACCGCCGCCCGCGAGGATGTGCCCCTGCGCGGCACCTATCTGGCGATGGCCTCGGACCCGGTGCTGGAGCATCTGAACCGCCTGGGGGTCACCGCGATCGAGCTGCTGCCCGTCCATGCCTTCAACGACGACCGCTTCCTTCTGGAAAAGGGGCTGCGGAACTACTGGGGCTACATGTCCCACGGTTTCTTCGCGCCCGAGCCGCGCTACATGCAATCGAACGACATCGCGGAATTCCAGCAGATGGTCGCGCGGTTCCACAAGGCGGGCATCGAGGTGATCCTGGACGTGGTCTACAACCACACCGCCGAGGGGAACCAGATGGGGCCGACCCTGTCCTTCCGCGGGCTGGACAACGCGTCCTATTACCGGCTGGCCGAGGATCCGCGGTACTATGTGGACGATGCGGGCACCGGCAACGTGCTGGACCTGGACAATCCCTTTGCGTTGCGGCTGGTCATGGACAGCCTGCGATACTGGGTCGAGGTCATGCATGTGGACGGGTTCCGCTTCGATCTGTGCAGCGTGCTGGGCCGCACGCGCGGTACCTTCGACCGCGACGGGCCGTTCTTCCGCGCGATCCGTCAGGATCCGGTCCTGAACCGCGTCAAGCTGATCGCCGAGCCGTGGGATGTGGGGCCGGGGGGCTATCAGCTGGGGGCCTATCCCGCGCCGTTCACGGAATGGAACGACAGGTATCGCGACCAGATCCGCGCCTTCTGGCGGGGCGATCAGGGCATGATCGGCAAGCTGGCCAAGCGGATCGCGGGATCGGCGGTGCGCTTCGACCATGACGGGCGGCCCGCGACCTCCTCGATCAACTTCGTGTCGGCGCATGACGGCTTCACGCTGATGGATACCGTCAGCTACGACCACAAGCACAACGACGCCAATGGCGAGGAGAATCGCGACGGGCACAATCACAACATCTCGGACAACATGGGGGTCGAGGGGCCGACGGACGACCCCGAGATCCGCGCGCGGCGCGACCGCAGGCGGCGCAACCTGATCGCGACGCTGCTGCTGTCGCAGGGGACGCCGATGATCCTGGGCGGGGACGAACTGGGCAATTCGCAGGGCGGCAACAACAACGCCTATGCGCAGGACAATCCCATCGGCTGGATCGACTGGGAGGGTGCGGACCCGGTGTTCCTGGCCTTCGTGCAGCGCGTCGCGGCCTTCCGGCGGGCGCATCCGATCCTGCGGCAGAAGCGGTTCCTGCACAGCCGGCCGCGCGAACAGGACGGGCTGCCCGACCTGTTCTGGCGTCGTGCCGACGGGCATCCGATGACGCATGACGACTGGTCCGACCCCGATCTGCGCCTGCTGACCGCCGAGATGCGCATGGCCTCGGGGACGCCCGATTACGCGGCGCTGCCCGGCGCGGTCTTCCTGGTGTTTAACAACGGCCCCGAGGCCCGCGTCCGCCTGCCGGTGACCGCGCGGCGCGGCGCGTGGCGGCGGCAGCTGGACAGTGCGGCCATCCACGACATCGACCGGCCCGCATCGGACCTGGAAGTGATCGCCGCCGAAAGCATCGTGGCCTTCACGCTTCAGCCCCGGGACTAGGCGCGGCCCGCGCGGGTGGCGGCAAGCCGTTCGACGGACTGGAAGCCCGCGTGGATCAGGACCGCCATGACGCCCACCACCGCGCCGCCCTGCAGCACGAAGGCCGTGTTCGATGACAGCAGGCCCGCGATGATCACCTCGCCCAAGGTGCGGGCGGCGACGGTCGATCCGATCGTCGCGGTGCCAAGCGATATGACCGCCGTCAGCCGCATGCCGGTCAGGATGACGGGCAGCGCCAGCGGCAGCTCGACCTGCCACAGGCGCTGGCGCGGGGTCAGGCCCATGCCGCGCGCGGCCTCGGTCACGCTGCGGGGCAGGCCGGTCAGGCCCGCCAGCGCGTTCTCGAACACGGGCAGCAACCCATAGAGGAACAGCGCGATCAGCGTCGGCCCCGCGCCGAAGCCCATGATCGGCACCGCAAGCGCCAGCACCGCGACGGGTGGAAAGGTCTGGCCGACCGCCGTGATCGTGCGGGCCAGCGGCAGGAACTCGCGACCCGCGGGGCGCGTGACCGCGATAGCCAGCGCCAGCGCCACCACGGTCGAGACCGCGACGGCAGCGGCCACCAGCGCCAGGTGCGACAGGGTCAGCGACAGGATCGGCGTCTGGGTATAGATCGCGGGCGCGCCGTTGCGGGTGAAGGGCGCGAAGACCGGCGCGAAGCTGGCAGGGCTGGCCAGGAAGGCCAGCAGCGCCGCAGCCGCCACCGCAAGGATCGCGCGGCCCGTCATTCCGCCGCCGCCCCGCGGATCGCGGCCAGCGTGACGATGCCGCCGCCCGCGACCGGCAGGGTCTCGCGCCCCGAGGTCAGGCATTCCGACAGCGCATCGCGCAGGGTGGCGTCGGGGGCGATCGGGGTGCCCAAAGCCTCGCCCGGGCGGCGCAGATCGGCCACGGGGGTCAGCGACAGCAACTGGAAGGCGCGCTGGCCGCTGCCGGTCAGGTCGCGCACGAAGGGCGTCGCGGGTGCGGTCAGGATCTGCGCAGGCGTGTCGTACTGGACCAGCCGACCGGCATCCATCACGGCGATGCGGTCGCCAAGGGTGATCGCCTCGTCCATGTCATGGGTGACCAGGACCAGCGTCGTGCCCAATTGGCGCTGGATCTGGCGCAGATCCGCCTGCGCCTTGGCGCGGATCACCGGATCCAGCGCGCCGAAGGGTTCGTCCATCAGCAGCAGGTCGGGCCTGGCGGCAAGGGCGCGGGCGACACCCACGCGCTGCTGCTGCCCGCCCGACAGCTGCGAGGGCATGCGGTCGCGGAAATCGGCGGGCTCCATCCCGAACAGGCCCAGCAATTCGTCCACGCGGGCGCGGATGCGGGCCTTGTCCCATCGCAGCAGGCGCGGAACGGTGGCGATGTTCTGCGCCACGCTGCGATGCGGGAACAGACCGTGCCCCTGGATGGCATAGCCGATGCGGCGGCGCAGCAGGTGGGCGGGCATGTCGCGGCTGTCCTGCCCGTCGATCAGCACGCGCCCCGCGCTCGGCTCGACCAGGCGGTTGATCATGCGCAGCAGCGTGGTCTTGCCCGACCCCGAGGTGCCGACAAGCGCGGCGATCTGGCCGCGTTCCACGGTCAGGGACACGTCCTGCACGGCGGGCTTGCCGTCGAAGCTGCGCGAAAGGTTCTCGATCCGGATCATGCGGCCCCCTTGCGGCTTGCCTCGACGGTCAGGTCCATCGCGATGCCCGCGACCAGTGCCAGCGCGATGGTGGGCAGCGCGCCCAGCAGCACGAGGTCCATCGCGGTCTGGTTCAGCCCCTGAAAGACGAAGGTGCCGAAGCCGCCTCCGCCGATCAGCCCCGCGATCACCGCAAGGCCGATATTCTGGACCAGTACGATGCGGATGGCGGCCAGCAGCACGGGCAGGGCCAGCGGGACCAGCACGCGGGTCATCACCTGCGGGCGGGTCATGCCCAGCCCGCGCGCGGCCTCGGTCGCGGCGGGGTCGACCGCGCTCAGCCCGGTCAGGGTGTTGGCCACGACCGGCAGCAACGAATAGAGAAACAGCGCGACCAGCGCCGGAAAGATGCCGATCCCCGATACGCCCGCTGCGGCGGCGGCGGGCCATGTGGCGGCGATCCAGCCGAAGATCGGGATCATGATGCCGAACAGCGCCAGCGACGGGATGGTCTGCATCACGTTCAGCGCCGACAGGACCGGCCCGCGCCACGCGGCGCGCTGGTGGATCGCGATGCCCACGGGCAGCCCCGCCAGCAGGGCCAGCGCCAGCGATCCGAAGGCCAGGACCAGGTGCGCGGTCGCCTCGCGCAGGAACATGTCCTGCCGCGCGGCGTATTCGCGCATGACCGAGATCCCGTCCAGCATCCCCGAGGACAGCACCCCCGCGACGGCGGCGATGGCCGCGCCCAGCAGCAGCCAGCGCAGCGCCAGCGGCGGGCGCAGGCGCGTCAGCGCATCCGCCGTCATCAGCGACAGGGCCAGCATCATCAGCCAGAAGCCCGAAGCTGGGGCGACGCGTGCCAGCGTGTCATCGGGTGGCGTCAGCGCGGTCGCGGCCCCGCCAAGCGCCCACACGGTGGCCCCCAGTCCCAGAATGGCAGCGCCCAGCCGCAGCCAAGGCGCGCGCAGGATCAGCCCCGCCGCCAGCGCCGCCGCGATCACGACCGTCGCGACCCAGCCAAGGGGCAGGGCTGTGGGCAGGGTCAGCCCCTCGCCCGCGACGATACGGTTGGCCTTGAACTGCACCAGCGGCAGGGCCAGCCCGGCCCCGCCGATCGCCGCGAACAGGATGCCCGGTCGGTCGATCCGCGGGATCATCCCGCGATGAAGCCCTGCGCCGTCAGATAGTCGCGCGCGACCGTGGCTGCCGGCTCTCCTCCGATCTGGATGCGGCCGTTCAGCTCCTGCAGGGTTTCCAGGTCGAGCGAGCGGAAGATCGGCTCGAGCACGGTCCCGATCTCGGGATAGGCGGTCAGGACCTCGGTGCGGACGATGGGGGCGGGCTGATAGACGGGCTGCACGCCCTTGTCGTCCTCCATCACGACCAGCCCTGCCGGGGCGATCCCGCCATCGGTGCCATAGACCATCGCCGCGTTCACCCCCGATGTCTGCTGTGCTGCGGCGGCGATGGTGGCGGCGGTGTCGCCGCCCGACAGCTGCACCAGCTGGTCGGGGCGCATCTGGAAGCCATAGGTCGTCTGGAAGGCGGGCAGCGCCGCGGCCGAGGTCACGAACTCGGTCGAGGCGGCCAGCTTGACGTTGCCGCCCGCCGCGATCCATTCGCCGAAGCCGCTCATGGTGGCCAGGTCGTTTTCATCCGCCACGTCCTGCCGCAGCGCGATCGCCCAGGTGTTGTTCGCGGGCGAGGGCGTCAGCCAGGTGATGTCGTTCTGTTCGAGGTCAAGCTGGGCCACGCGGTCATAGCCCGCCTGCGCGTCCTTCCAGACCTCGCTGTCGGCCTCGTTGAAGAAGAAGGCGCCGTTCGCGGTGTATTCGGGATAGATGTCGACCTGCCCCGAGGTGATCGCATCGCGCAGGATGGGCGTGCCGCCCAGCTGCAGGCGGTCCTGGACGGGCATGCCCGCCTCGGACAGGGCCAGCAGGATCATGTTGCCCAGAAGCCCCCCCTCGGTGTCGATCTTGGACGAGACGCGGATGTCCTGCGCGGCAGAGGCGCCTGCAAGCATCATGAGGGCGGCGGCGAATGCGGTCGTGCGTGCGGGCATGGGGGTGGTCCTTGTCGCGCGTGGGTCCGGGGGTGAATTCATGGTCCAAGCCCCGACCGTCGTCGCGGGTTCCCCCGGGCGCAACGAAAAAGGGCCGGGGTGTTGCACCCCGGCCCCGAAGGCTCAGTAGACCGCGATCTGCGGGAAGAGGATCAGCAGCGCGACCGCGATGATCTGAAGCCCGATGAAGGGCAGCAGGGCGCGGAAGATCTCTCCCAACGAGATGTCGGGTGGCGTGACCGATTTCAGGTAGAACGCGGCGGGCCCGAAGGGTGGCGACAGGAAGCTGACCTGCATGTTCATCGCGAACAGCACCCCGAACCAGACCGGGTCGTAGCCCAGCTCGACCACGATGGGCACGAAGATCGGCATGGTCAGCAGCGCGATCCCCACCCAGTCGAGGAACATCCCCAGCACGAACAGGATCGCCATCATGAACAGGATGATGATGGTCGGGTTGTCGCTGATCCCGGTGATCAGGTCCGACACGAAGTTGATCCCGCCCATCAAGTTGAAGACGCCGACCAGCGCGGATGCGCCGATGCCGATCCAGACGATCATGCCGACGGTCTGCAGCGTCTGCATGGCCGCGCCCCTCAGCAGGCCCCAGCTGAATTCACCGCGCAGGATGGTGGACAGCAGCACGCCCGCCACGCCGACGGCGCTGGCCTCGGTCACCGATGCGATCCCGCCGTAGATCGAGCCGAGAACCATCACGACCACCAGGATCGGCAGGAACAGGCCCTTGAGCAGGCGGATCTTTTCAGAGGTGGGGACGGGGTCGGTGACGGCGGGGGGCACGGCGCCCGGCGTCAGGAAGGCCCGCGCCAGCACATAGCCCACATACAGCAGCGCCAGCATGAAGCCCGGCACGAAGGCCGCGGTGAACAGCTCTCCGATCGAGACGTTGGCCGTCAGGCCATAGATGATCAGCACGATCGAGGGCGGCACCATGGTCCCCAGGCTGCCGCCCGCGCAGACGACGCCGATGGCCAGCTTGCGGTCATAGCCCTGCGCCAGCATCTGCGGCAGCGCGATCAGGCCAAGCAGCACGACCTCGCCGCCGATGATGCCGGACATGGCGGCCAGGATGACGGCCACGAAGATGGTCTGCACCGCCACGCCGCCGCGGATGCGGCCGCCGATCAGGCGCATGGCCTCGAACAGGTCGCGGGCGATGCCGCTGCGATCCAGGATCGCGGCCATCAGCACGAACATCGGCACCGACACGAAGACGAAGCTGCTGACGAAGGAATAGACGCGGCTGGTGATCAGCGGGACCACCATCGGCCCGAACCAGCCCAGGGCGAAGACCAGCGTGACCAGCAGCGTGACGAAGGCCAGCGGGATGCCCGTGACCAGAAGACCCAGCAGCATCGCGAACAGGACCAGCGTCCCCGTCTCGATGCCCATGGATGAAAGCGAACCGAAGAACTCCATCAGCGGGCCCCCTTGGTGCCGCGCGCATAGTTCACGGTCAGGATCAGGAATTGGACGGCCATCACGCCAAGCGCCAGCATCAGCAGCACCTTGAGCATGCCCGGAAATGCCGGGTTCCACGCGCTGCCCGAGGTTTCCAGATGGAAGCTGCCATCGGGGCGCCATGCGGCGCGCTGGACCATCTGCCAGGCGGCCCATGCGAAGGCTGCGGATGCGGCCGCGCAGACGGCCGAGATCAGGATGTCCGCCACGCGGCGGGCGGCCGGCGGCAGCAGGTCGTAGACCAGCACCACGCGGATATGGCGGTCGCGTGCCGTGCACAGGATGCCGCCATAGACGAAGGAAATCGCGCAGAGGAACACGGTCGTCTCGTGGGCCCAGATCGTCGGGCGCCCGAAGACGTAGCGCAGCACGACCTCCTGGATCAGGATCAGCATGGCCACCACCAGGCCCATCGCGGGCAGCAGCGCCAGCCGGTCGATCCAGCGGCCCAGACGGCCCGCCTGCGGAATTGCCACATGTTCCTCGACCGGTGCCGCGTCGGGCACGGTGTCATGTTCGGCCATCAGAAGAATCCTCCCGGAGGGAAGGGGCCGGACATCGCTCCGGCCCGCTTCGGGTTGTTACTGAATCAGACCCTTGTCGTTCAGATAGGTGGTCAGCGTGTCATAGACGCGCTGCGCGGCGGGGGACTGGCTTGCGACCTTTTCCCATTCGCCCTGCGCGATGCCGCGGAACTTGGCGCGTTCCTCGTCCGACCAGTCGTGGATGGTGATCTCGCCGCTTGCCTCGGCCTCGGCCACGGCGGCCTCGTCGGCTTCGGCCAGCGACTGGATCAGGCGGCGGGCATAGTCCTGCACCGACTGGGTCAGGATGTCCTGCAGATCGGCGGGCATGGCGTCCCACTTGGCCTTGTTCATCGAGATCTCGACCAGCGGCATCGAGTGGAAGCCCGGATAGACCGGATGCGGCGCGATGTCGTTCAGGCCCTGCGCCTGGTTGGTCGAGAAGACGGTATAGTCGGCGGCCTCGATCACCTTCTTGTCCAGCGAGGTGAAGACCTCGGAGCCGGGCAGGTTCACGGGCGATGCGCCCGCGGCGGCGAACACGTTCTGCACCAGCCCCTCGGGGGCGCGGATCTTGACGCCCTTGAGGTCGTCCACGCCGTCCATCGGCACCGCGCTGACCAGCGCCTCGAGGCCCGGCGTGATGGCGCCCACGAAATGCAGGCCATAGGGGTTCATGATCTCGTTCAGCAGCTCGCCGCCGCCGCCGTTCTCGATGAAGTCCAGCATCTGCTCGGGGTCGGACCATGCGCCGACGGGGTTGCCCATCAGGCCGAATGCCGGGTCCTTGCCCGAGAAATAGGACAGGTCGGTGATGTGGCCGTCCAGGATGCCGGTCGCGACCGCGTCCTGCGTCTCGTTGTGGGCGACGATGGATTCGACGGGCAGCAGCTCGATCTCGACGCGGCCGTCGGTCAGCTCGGTCACCTCTTCGGCCCAGCTCTGGTGCAGGACGAAGTTCGGGTTGCCCGCCGGGTCCGAGGACTGGAAGCGGAAGCTGTAATCCGCCGCGAAGGCGGGGGCTGCCAGCGCGATGGCCGCGGTGGCGGCCAGAAGGCCACGGGTCATGTTGGTCATTTCGGTTCTCCTCCGGTTGAAACCTTGTCCGCGCCAAGCGCCTTGGCGGCGGTGTCGATGATCGCGTCGGGCGTCATGGCGACGTCGATCCACAGCGCGCCCTCGTCCTCGGGCGAGGGGGGCTGCAATGCGGCAAGCTGGCTGTCGATCAGGCTGGTGGGCATGTAATGCCCCTGCCGCGCCGACATCCGCGCCTCGATCAGGGCGCGGTCGCCATGCAGGAACACGATGTCGAGGGGGCCCGCCCCGGCGCGCAGCCGGTCGCGATGCGCGCGGCCAAGGGCCGAACACGCCAGCACGGCACGGCCCGGTTCGGCCGCGATCGCCGCGCCCAGCCGGTCCAGCCAGCCCCACCGCATGTCGTCGGTCAGGGGCTTGCCCGCCCGCATATGGGCGACGCTGGTATCGTCATGGAACAGGTCGGCCTCGACATAGGTGCCGCCGATGCGGTCCGCGATGCCTTGCGCCACGGTCGTCTTGCCGACGCCGCAGATGCCCATGACCAGAACGGGCCGTGCGCTCATGCCGGTATCCCTCCCCCCTTCGAATTGACTTGCGATACTGATGACAGCGCTGTCATACGTCAAGAGGCTTTCCTTTCCCGCAACTGGCGCTAGTTTGCCAAATCATGGAAAAATCGCGCAAGATCACGCTGTCAGAGGTTGCCGCCCAGGCCCGTGTTAGCCCTATCACGGTGTCGCGTGCGCTGCGCGATCCGGCCAAGGTGTCCCCCGAAGCCCGCGCCAGGATCGACCAGGCGATTCGCGAACTGGGCTATGTCCCGAACCCTGCCGCGCGGGCGCTGGCGTCCGGGCGGACGGATGTGATCGGGGTGATCATCCCGTCGGTCAGCAACAACGTCTTCGCGGATGTGACGCGCGGGATCTACGACGCGCTCGAGGGCAGCGCGCTGAGCGTCCAGATGGGCAATACCCGGTATTCCCCCCTGACCGAGGAGGAGCTGATCCGGGTCTTCCTGTCGCAGCGGCCCGCGGGCCTGATCGTGGCCGGTCACGACCAGTCGCCCGCCGCCCGCGCCGCGCTGATCGCCGCGGAATGCCCCGTCGTGCAGTTGATGGAGGTCGGGCCCGCGCCGATCGACATGGCGGTGGGCCTGTCGCACTACGAGGCCTCGCGCGCGGGGGCGGCGCATCTGCTGGCGCAGGGCTATCGGGCGCCGGCCTTCCTGGGCGCGCAGATGGACCCGCGCAGCCAGCAGCGCCTGCAGGCGTTCCGCGACTGCCTGGCCGAGGCCGGGATCGGCACCGACGATCCGGTCGTGACCACGCCCGAGCCGTCCTCGGTCAGCCTGGGGTGCCGGCTGTTCGCGGACCTGCTGTCGCGCAGCCCGCGCACGGATGCGGTGCTGTGCAACAATGACGACATCGCGCTTGGCGTGCTGTTCGAGGCGCGCCGCCGCAACATCCGCGTGCCGCAGGACCTGGGCATCTGCGGCTTCAACGACCTCGAGATGATGTCCGCGGCCGAGCCTTCGGTCACCTCGGTCGCGGTGGACCGGCTGCGCATGGGGCGCGATGCGATCGGGCTGATCCGCGACCGGCTGGAGGGTCGCGGCCAGCCGCGCGGCTATGCGCTGGACCTGGGGTTCAGGCTGATGACCCGCGACAGCACGCGCCGCGGGGGCTGATCAGCCGCCGAAGCTGCGCGTGCCGCTGCCGAAGCCGCCGCGCGACGTGGCCGTCGCCCGCGTCATCGGCGCCTTGCCGGCGGTCGCGGCGGGGCGGGTGAACTGCTGGCTGGCCATCGTGGCGCGGCCCGCGTTCGATCCGAAATTCGTCGTCCGCGAGGCGTTGGTGAAGCCGCCCTGGCCGTTGTTGTACATGGGCTGAGACGCCGCCATCCCGCGACCCGCGCCGCCCAGCATGTTCCCGATCAGATAGCCTGCCAGAAGCGGCATGAAGATGCTGCCCCCGCCGCCCGCGTTCTGCTGCGCCTCGGACCCGCAATTGCCTTCGCCATGCTGTTCCTCGCACACGGCAAGGCTGTCATATCGCGGCGCGGATTCGACATGCAGCTCCTCGGCCTCGGCGAAGGCCTGGTCGCATTGGTCGGCGGTGAACAGCCCGCCATTCGCGGCGGCCTGCTGGCAGCTGGCAAGATCGGGATAGGCCTGGGCCTCGACCTGTTCGTCGCGGCAGCCCGCGACGGTGAAGGCTGCTGCGCCGAGGATGGTCAGCGCGACGGTTCTCGAACGTTTTCTCATGCTCTCCTCCTTTGCCGCCCTATGCCGCGGGGTCGGCGATGAAATGCGGCTTGAAGCGCGACAGGTCCTGGGTGATGCGGCTGGCATCCTCGCGGATGCCCATGCCCACGCAGGTCTCGCCCACGATCCAGGCGCCGATCACGGGCCGGAAGCCGCCGAATTCGGGCAGGGGGGCATAGCCCTGCACGATGCGGGGATGATCGTCGTATTCGCGGTTCTGCGAGGCTTCGGTCACGGTGCCGTCCTCGACGATGCCGACGCCCGCCCCCTCGCGGGAGAAGATCGGCTTGACCACGTGGGCGCGTGCGAAATCGCCCGCCACCGCGTCAAAGGCGCGGGCGACATGCGGCGCGGGGCGTCCGCCCGCGACCAGCGCATCGGCCACGTCATCGGCAAAGAAGGCGGGCAGCAGGTTCGGATGGCCGGGGAACATCTGCCACAGGACCGGCAGCAGCCCCTTGTTCGACACGACCGCCTTCCATGCGGGTTCGATGAACAGGCAGCCCGCGCCCTTGATGTGGCGGGCGTAATCGTCGCGCAGCAGGTCTTCCCAGGGGTACAGCTTGAACAGCGTGCCGATCACGCGGTCCTGGTCGTCCACGAACTGCCCGCCCTTGCTGACGCCCACCTTGTCCAGGTCGAGGTAATGCGCGCCCAAGCCCGCCTCGCGCGCGGCCCAGCCCATCTGTTCGACCGTGGCGTAATCCTCGGGGTTGTCGGGGGCGCCGGTGAAATGCAGGTCGGTGCCTTCGGGGAACAGGTCGCGCAGCCGTTCGACCAGCGCCTCGTGGATGCCGTTGAACTGGTCGGCGCCCTGCGGCAGGTGCCCCGCCGCCAGCTGATCTTCCAGCCACTGCCACTGGAACGCCGCGCTCTCGTACAGCGAGGTCGGCGTGTCGGCGTTGTATTCCAGCAGCTTGGCAGGCCCGGTCCCGTCATAGGCCAGGTCCATCCGGCCATAGAGCTCGGGCTCGGAGCGGTTCCAGCTGTCTGCGACCAGGTCCATCCGGTTCTCGGGGATGCCCATCTGCGCCATCAGCTTGTGGTCGGTCACGATGCGGGCCACGGCCTCGCGCGTCATGGCGTGCAGCTCGGTCGCGGGGTCCTCGATGTCGTTCTCGACCTGGTCCAGCGTCAGGCGATAGGCGCTGGTCTCGTCCCAGTAGGGTTCGCCATGCATGCTGGCGAAGGTGAAGCCCGCCTCGTCGGCGATGCGTGCAAGGTCGGGGCGTTCGGGCAGGTCAAGCTTTTGCATGGCCAAGACATAAGCGCCGCCCGCCCCGAGGGCCAGAGCATTCAGGTCGATTCGCGTGCGACGAAGCGGCCCGGCAGGAACACGTTCTCGGTCTGGGTGCCCTCCAGCACGTCCAGCAGCTTCTCGGCCAGTTGCGTGATGGGCTGGCGATAGGTCGTCAGCCCGTAGGCCGGCGAGGCACAGAGCGGGATGTCGTCGAACCCCGTCACCGCGATGTCCTGCGGGACCCGCAGGCCCAGCCGGTACCTGATCGCGTCCATCGCGCCGATGGCGAGGATGTCGTTCTCGCAGACCAGGACATCGGGGCGGGTTTCGGCAGGGGCCTCGGACAGCATGGCGCAGACGCGGTCGATCGCGGGGTCGAAGGCATAGGCGTCGGCATGGATCGCAGGCACCTCGGTTCCGGTCCGCTGCTGCCAGTACGAGGTGAAGGTCGGCTTGCGCAGCAGCTTGGCCGATTGCGTGTCGGGACCGGCCAGGAAGACCGGCCTGCGATAGCCCTTGTCCAGCAGGTGGTCCGCGATGTCGCGCATGGCCAGCTCATCGTCGCAGGCAAGGGTCAGCGTGTTCGGATTCTGGCTGTAGCGGGCGAAGATCACCAGCTTCTTCACGCGCCGTGCGCCAAGGGCGGTCTCCAGCAGGGTGTCGTCGTATCGCGTGCCGATCACCACGGCGGCATCCACGCGGCGCTGGCTGGCCGCCATCAGCGCGGCCGACGCATCCTCGCTTTCGGACATGTGCACCAGCAGCGTGCCCCAGCCGCGCCCCCACAGCATGCGCGTCAGGCGTTCCAGCAGGACCAGCTTGTGGGGGTTGTTGAAATCGTTGGTCAGCAGCGCCACCAGGTTCGACCGGTCCGATGCCAGCGATGCCGCCGACAGGTCCGGCACGTAGCCAAGCGTATCCGCCGCCTCCAGCACCCTGTCCCGCGTCTTGCGAGAGATGGATGCGTCCTTCTTGAACGCGCGCGCCACCGTCCAGCGCGACACGCCTGCCGCCGCCGCGACATCGTCCGCGGTGACCGCGCCGTCATTGTCCCGAATGTCTTCCATGTGCCGACCTTATCCTGCCGAGGCCTTGTGGCAAAGCGATTTGCACGCGCGTGCAGAAAATGATTGCACGCGCGTGCAAAGACGTGCGACGTTACGTCAGGAGATAGTTCTGCAAGTGATTCGAGGGGGGAGTGCAGGATGCTGAAGGTGGCGCTTCTTGGGGCTGGCCGTATCGGCCAGGTCCATGCCAAATCCATGACGGCGACCAAGGCCAGCAAGGTCGTGGCCATTGCCGACGTGAACCATGCCGCGGCCGAGGCCCTTGCGGCCCAGATCGGTGCCGAGGCCCGCAGCGTCGATGACATCATCGCCGATCCGTCGATCGACGCGGTGCTGGTCGCGACCTCGACCGACACGCATTCCGACCTGATCGAGCGTGCGACCGCCGCCGGCAAGGCCGTTCTGTGCGAGAAGCCGGTCGACCTGTCGCTGGAGCGCGCGTTGCAGGCGCTGGACCGCGCCGAGGCGACGGGCAAGCCGGTGATGATCGGCTTCAACCGCCGCTTCGATCCGAACTTCGCCGCGCTCAAGGCCGCCTTCGCCGCGGGCGAGATCGGCAAGGGCGAACTGCTGTCCATCACCTCGTTCGATCCGGCCCCGCCGCCGGTCAGCTACATCAAGGTGTCGGGCGGCCTGTTCCGCGACATGATGATCCACGATTTCGACATCGCCTGCTGGCTGTTCGGGGGCGCGCCGCGCCGCGTCACCGCCGTCGGGTCGTCGATCGTCGATCCCGAGATCGGCGCCGCGGGCGATGTCGATACCGCCGCCGTCACCATGACCTGGGACGATGGGCGCATCGCCGTCATCAAGAACTCGCGCCGCGCGGGCTACGGCTACGACCAGCGGATCGAGCTTCTGGGCTCGGACGGGCTGCTGTCGGCGCGCAACGTGCTGGAGAACACGGTCGAGAAGATCACGACCGCGGGTGCCGCATCGGCCAAGCCGGTCTATTTCTTCCTGGAACGCTACATGCGCGCCTACGAGATCGAGTGGAACGCCTTCGTCGAGGCGCTGGACAACGGCACCGAGATGCCCGCGACCCTGCGCGACGGCGTCGCGGCCCTTGCCTGCGCCGAGGCTGCGACCCGGTCGCAGGCCACCGGTCAGCCGGTCGAGATCACCCCCGAGATGCTGGGCGGCGGCAATGCGTGATACCGGCTGCTGCACCTGGATCTTCGGCAACGAGGACCTGACCGCAATCGCCGCCCGCGTCAGCCGCGCGGGCATGGACGGGGTCGAGCTGCATGGCGACCTGTCGCTGGACCCTGCCGAGGCGGGCCGGATCTTCCGCGACGCGGGGCTTCGGATCTTCTCGATCACGCCGGGCGACGCCGATATCAGCCATCCCGACGAGGCCATCCGCGCCGAGGCGCTGGACTATTATCGCAAGCTGATGGACTGGGCGGTCGCGCTTGGCCACCAGCCGCGCATCAGCTGCCACGGCCTTGTCCAGCGCATCCGCCCCGTCGCCGACCAGGCGGCCGAGGATGCGCTGCTGGACGACAGCGTCCGCAAGATCTGCGGCTGGGCCGCGGATGCGGGCCTGCCCGTCGTCTTCGAGATCCTGAATCGCTATGAAAGCCACCAGGTCCGCACCGTCGCCGAAGGTCTGGCGCTGCTGGACCGTGTCGGCGCGGACAACCTGACGCTGCTGCCCGACGCCTATCACATGAACATCGAAGAGGCCGATCCCGCCGCCGCGCTGCGTGCCGGGGGCGACCGGATCGGGCTGTACCATGCGGCCGATTCCAACCGGGGCGGGCTGGGCGACGGTCATACCGACTTCGCCGCGCAATTCGCCGCGCTGGATGCCATCGGCTATGCCGGTCCGGTCATCATCGAACCCGCGGCTCCCGGCCCCGATCCGTTCAACACGGACAAGGGCGAGGGTTTCCGTGATACGCTCGAGGACATGCTTGCCCGGTCGGTCCGGGCGATCAGGGCCATGGGCAGCTGAGATCCGCGCCCGCATCAGGGCGCGGTTGAACCCGCCGGAGGGGATTGAGGAGTCCCCTTCGCGCAGTCTGAAACCAGGGAGGAAAGAATGAAGAAACTGAAGACCGCAGCTGTCGTTGCAGCACTGATGACCATCGCCGCCCCGGCAATGGCACAGAACATCATCGTCGTGGCGCATGGCCAGGCGAACGATCCCTTCTGGTCGGTCGTCAAGAACGGTGCCGCCAAGGCGGGCGAGGATACCGGCGCGACCGTCGATTTCCGCTCGCCCGAGGTGTTCGACATGGTGGCCATGAGCCAGCTGATCGACGCCGCCGTGAACCAGCAGCCGGACGGGCTGGTCGTCTCGATCCCGGATGCGGACGCGCTCGGGCCGTCGATCCAGCGTGCGGTCGATGCGGGCATTCCGGTCATCTCGATGAATTCGGGTTCGGACGTGGCCGAGGAACTGGGCGCGCTGCTGCATGTCGGCCAGTCGGAATTCGATGCCGGCAAGGCCGCGGGCGAGAAGCTGGCCGAGATGGGCGGCACCAAGGGCGTCTGCATCAACCAGGAGGTCGGCAACGTCGCTCTGGACATGCGCTGCGAGGGCTTCGCGGAAGGCTTCGGCAACCCGGTCGAGGTGATCCCGACCATGGCCGACCCGACCGAGGTCCAGTCCAAGGTCCGCGCCGCGCTTGAATCCGATCCCGAGGTGGACACCGTGCTGGGCCTCGGCGCCAGCCTGGTGGGCGAGCCCGCGGTGGCCGCCGTCGACATGCTGGGCCGCGACGACGTGCTGGTCGCCAGCTTCGATCTGTCGGCGGGCTTCCTGCAGGCGATCGTGGACGGCAAGGCCGCCTTTGCCATCGACCAGCAGCAGTTCCTGCAGGGCTACCTGCCGGTGACGTTCCTGGCGCTGAACGCCGAATACGGCCTGGTGCCGGGCGGCGACGTGCCTTCGGGTCCGAACCTGGTCACCCAGGAGGCCGCCGAACAGGTCATCGAACTGTCCGCACAGGGCATTCGCTGATCACGTGACAGCCGCGGGCGCGTTCCGGCGCGCCCGCTCCACGATCCAAGGGCAGGGGAGGGGAGAACCCATGGCAGTGGATGCCACCGCGCAGACGGACGAGCGCATCAAGTCCGAATCATTCACGACCCGCATGATGAAGCGGCCCGAGCTGGGCGCGATCGGCGGCGTGATCCTTGTGACGATCTTCTTCATGGTGACCGCCAGCGGTTCCATGTTCACGCTGGCCGGGGTCATGAACTTCCTGACGCCCGCCGCGCAGCTGGGCATCCTGGGCATCGCCGCCGCCATGCTGATGATCGGCGGAGAGTTCGACCTGTCCATCGGCTCGATGGTGGCCTTCGCGGGCATGATCTTCGGCGTGCTGGTGGTCAACATGGGCCTGCCGCTGATCTTCGCGATCCCGCTAACCCTGGGCTTTGCCGCCGCGATGGGCGCAGTCAACGGCGCCATCGTGCTGAAGACGGGCCTGCCCAGCTTTATCGTGACGCTGGCCTTCCTGTTCATCCTGCGCGGTGCCTCGCTGGTCGGGCTGAAGCTGTTCACCGGCGGCTCGACCCAGCTGCGCGGCGTGCGCGACGCGGTCGAGGGCGACTGGCTGACGCCGCTGTTCTCGGGTGATGCGTTCGGCTGGCTGTTCGTGTGGCTGGCGGATGCGGGCATCGTGCCCACGCTGCGCAACGGCGCCCCCAGCATCCCCGGCATCCCGGTCGAGATCCTGTGGTTCATCGCCATGGCCCTGATCGCGACCTTCATCCTGCTGCGCACGCCCGCCGGCAACTGGATCTTCGCCACCGGCGGCGACAAGAACGCGGCCAGCAATTCGGGCGTGCCGGTCCGGCGGGTCAAGATCTCGCTGTTCATGCTGACCGCCTGCGCGGCCGCCCTGGTCGCCATCATCACCGTGATCGACACCGGATCGACCGACGCGCGCCGCGGCTTCATGAAGGAATTCGAGGCCATCATCGCGGCCGTCATCGGGGGCTGCCTGCTGACCGGCGGCTACGGGTCGGCCATCGGCGCCTTCTTCGGGGCGATCATCTTCGGCATGGTCACCATCGGGCTGACCTATACCGGCTTCGATCAGGACTGGTTCCAGGTCTTCCTGGGGGCGATGCTGCTTCTGGCCGTGGTCTTCAACAACGCGATCCGCAAGCGCGTGACGGGGGAGCGCTGACATGACCGATCCCATCATCCACATGGAAGGCATCAAGAAGCACTTCGGCAACGTCATCGCCCTGAACGGCGTCACCTTCGACGTGCGCCCCGGCGAATGCCACTGCCTGCTGGGCGACAACGGTGCGGGCAAGTCGACCTTCATCAAGACCATGTCGGGCGTCCACAAGCCGACGGCGGGCAGCATCAGCTTCGAGGGCAAGCCGATGTCCTTCGACAGCCCCCGCGACGCGATGGAGGCGGGCATCGCGACCGTCTTCCAGGATCTTGCGATGATCCCGCTGATGTCGGTCACCCGCAACTTCTTCATGGGCCGAGAGCCGAAGAAGGGCCGCTTCGTCAAGCGCTTCGACCTGGATGCCGCGAACGCGATCTGCATGGAGGAGATGCGCAAGATGGGCATCAACCTGCGTGCACCGGACCAGGCGGTCGGCACCCTGTCGGGCGGCGAACGCCAGACGGTCGCCATCGCGCGGGCGGTCTATTTCGGGGCCAAAGTGCTGATCCTGGACGAACCGACCAGCGCGCTTGGCGTGCGCCAGACCTCGAACGTGCTGGCGACCATCGCGCGGGTCCGCAGCCAGGGGGTCGGCGTGGTCTTCATCAGCCACAACGTCCGCCACGCGCTGGCGGTGGGCGACCGATTCACGGTGCTGAACCGCGGCCAGACCCTGGGCACCGCCATGAAGGGCGAGATCGACGCCGCCGAGCTGCAGGACCTGATGGCCGGTGGGCAGGAGCTTGCGACCCTGGAAGGCAGCCTGGGCGGCACCATCTGATCGGTGCCCGGCCCCGCCCGGGGCCGGGACCGGCAATTCCGCGGGCCAGCACCTCCCCTGGTTCCGGCGGATGACCCACGGGGTCGGCGGTCGATGGATGCCCATCATCCGCGACCGCCACCCCGTGAGTGTCACGAACCTGCGGCGGGTGGGCCCCGACCGAAATCATCTCTTGCGAAGGCGCGGCGCCCGGCGGGCGTGCCCTCTGCCCGGAAGGAAGTTTGCAATGAAGACGCTCGACGTGATCACGATCGGCCGTTCCTCGGTCGATCTCTATGGCCAGCAGGTGGGTGGCCGCCTCGAGGACATGGGCTCGTTCGCGAAATATATCGGCGGCAGCCCGACGAACATCGCCTGCGGGACGGCGCGGCTGGGGCTGCGCTCGGCCGTGATCACGCGGGTCGGCGACGAACATATGGGCCGCTTCATCCGCGAGCAGCTGGCCCGCGAGGGGGTCGAGACCGCGGGCGTCGCGACCGATCCCGAACGCCTGACCGCGCTGGTCCTGCTGGGCATCCGCGACGAGGACCAGTTCCCGCTGATCTTCTACCGCGAGAACTGCGCCGACATGGCCCTGTCGCCCGACGATATCGACGAGGGCTTCATCGCCCGGGCCCGCAGCGTTCTGGCGACCGGCACCCATCTGAGCCATCCGCAGACCGAGGCCGCCGTGCTGAAGGCGCTGGAACTGGCGCGCAAGCATGGCGCGCGCACCGCGCTGGACATCGACTATCGCCCGAACCTGTGGGGCGTGGCGGGTCATGGCGACGGCGAGAGCCGCTTTGTCGAAAGCGCCGCCGTCACCGCCAAGCTGCAGGGCACGCTGCATCTGTTCGACCTGATCGTCGGCACCGAAGAGGAATTCCACATCGCGGGCGGCACCACCGACACGGTCGCGGCACTGCGCGCGGTCCGCGCGGTGTCCAGGGCGACGCTGGTCTGCAAGCGCGGCGCGAAGGGGGCCGTGGCCTTTACCGGCGACATCCCCGACAGCCTGGACGATGGCGAGGCCGGTCCCGGCTTCCCGATCGAGGTGTTCAACGTGCTGGGCGCGGGCGACGGGTTCTTCTCGGGGCTGATGAAGGGCTGGCTGGAGGATGCCGACTGGCCGACCGCGCTGAAATACGCCAATGCCTGCGGGGCCTTTGCCGTCAGCCGCCACGGCTGCACCCCGGCCTATCCCAGCCTTGCCGAACTGGACTTCTTCCTGGAACGCGGCGTTGTCCGCCCCGATCTGCGCAACGATCCCGAACTGGAACAGATCCACTGGTCGACGACCCGCGCCAGCCGCAACGCGGGCGACTGGTCCGAGATGCGCGTCTTCGCCTTCGACCACCGCCTGCAACTGGAAGAGATGCCCGGTTACGACCAGGCCAAGGGTGCGCGGTTCAAGGAGCTGTGCCTGGATGCGGCGCTGCGCGTCGCGGATGGCGGTTCGGGATACGGGATCCTGTGCGACAACCGTATCGGTCGCAGCGCCCTGCACCGTGCCAGCGGCAGCGGGCTGTGGATCGGGCGCCCCTGCGAATGGCCGGGGTCGCGTCCCTTGCAGCTGGAACCCGAACTGGGCAGCGATTGCGGCACGCTGGTCGAATGGGCCCGCGAGAACGTCATCAAGGTCCTGTGCTTCTGCCATCCCGACGACGATGCCGAGACTCGCGCCGCGCAAGAGGCCACGGTCAGGCGCCTGTTCGAGGCCGGTCGCCGCAACCAGCTGGAATTCCTGCTGGAAGTGATCCCCTCGAAGGTCGGTCCGGTGGACGACACCACCACCGCCACGCTGATCCGCCAGTTCTATGCCGCGGGCGTGTATCCCGACTGGTGGAAGCTGGAGCCGATGAAGACCCGCGCGGGCTGGCAGAACGCCATCGCCGCCATCGAGGATCACGACCGCCACACGCGCGGCATCGTGGTGCTGGGCCTCGATGCCCCCGAGGCCGAACTGCAGGCCAGCTTCGAGGTCGCCGCCGGTTTCGACCTGGTGCGCGGCTTTGCCGTCGGGCGCACCATCTTCGGCGACGCCGCCCGCGCCTGGATGCAGGGCGCGATGGACGATGCCGCCGCCGTCGAACAGATGGCCGAACGCTATGCCCGCCTGTCGGCCCTGTGGGACCGTGCGCGCGCGAACACCAATACCCGCAAGCAGGAGGAGCACGCATGAGCGCCAAGACCATCCGCCTGACCGCCGCGCAGGCCATGACGCGCTGGCTGTCCGTCCAGATGACCGAGACCGGCGAACGCTTCATCGAGGGCGTCTGGGCCATCTTCGGGCATGGCAATGTCGCGGGCCTGGGCGAGGCGCTGCACGGCATCGGCGATGCCCTGCCCACGTGGCGCGGCCAGAACGAACAGACCATGGCGCATTCCGCCATCGCCTTTGCCAAGGGCCATGCCCGGCGTCGCGCGCAGGCGGTCACCAGCTCGATCGGGCCGGGGGCCACGAACATGGTCACCGCAGCCGCGCTTGCGCATGTGAACCGGCTGCCGCTGCTGCTGATCCCCGGCGACGTCTTCGCCAATCGACGCCCCGACCCCGTGCTGCAGCAGATCGAGGATTTCGACGACGGCACCGTCAGCGCGAATGACTGCTTCCGCCCCGTCAGCCGCTATTTCGACCGCATCACGCGCCCCGAACAGCTGCTGACCGCGCTGCCGCGCGCGATGCGCGTGATGACGGACCCCGCCAATTGCGGTCCCGTCACGCTGTCCTTCTGCCAGGATGTCCAGGCCGAGGCGTGGGACTGGCCCGTGACCTTCTTCGAGCCGCGCGTCTGGCATATCCGTCGCCCCGAGCCCGATGCCCGCGAACTGGCCGAGGTCGTGGACCTGATCCGCGCGGCCCATGCGCCGGTGATCGTCGCGGGCGGTGGCGTGATCTATTCCGGGGCCGAGAAGGCGCTGGCCGATTTCGCCACGCGCCACAACATCCCGGTGATCGAGACCCAGGCCGGCAAGTCCGCCCTGTCCCAGAGCCACCCGATGAATTTCGGCGCGGCGGGTGTGGACGGCTCGGCTGCGGCGAATGCCGCGGCGCGCAAGGCCGACCTGATCCTTGGCATCGGCACGCGGATGCAGGACTTCACCACCGGATCGCGGACGCTGTTCGGCGATGCCCGCCTGATCGGGATCAACGTGCAGCCCTATGACGCGTTCAAGCATGGCGGCACCAGCCTGGTCGCCGATGCGCGCGTCGCGATCGAGGCCCTGGGCGGCGCGCTCGGGGATCATCGCCTGCCCGAGGCGGATGTCGCCTCGCGCGCGGAATGGCTTGCCGCCGTGGACGCGCATTGCGCCGCGCCATCGGGCGACGGATTGCCGACCGATGCGCAGGTGATCGGCGCGGTGCAGCGGGCCTCGACGCCCGCCAGCATCGCCATGTGTGCCGCGGGCACCATGCCCGGCGCGCTGAAGCTGCTGTGGCAGCCCGCCCAGGGCGGCTATCACATGGAATACGGCTTCAGCTGCATGGGCTATGAACTGGCCGGCGCGATGGGGCTGAAGCTGGCCCGCCCCGACCGCGAGGTCCTGTGCTTCGTGGGCGACGGCAGCTACATGATGGCCAACAGCGAACTGGCGACGGCGGTGATGCGCCGCGTGCCCTTCACCGTGATCCTGACCGACAACCGCGGATATGGCTGCATCAACCGCCTGCAGCAGGGCTGCGGAGGAGAGGAGTTCAACAACCTCTACAAGGATTGCAACATCGAGGCGCAGCCGCAGATCGACTTCGTCGCCCATGCGGGCGCGATGGGGGCCCATGCCGTCAAGGCAAAGGACATCCCCGATCTTCAGGCGCAGATCGCCGCCGCCCGCGGGCGCGACATCCCGACGGTGATCGTCATCGACACCACCGCCGTTCCCGGCCCCGGCTTCGGCGAGGCGGGCAACTGGTGGGACGTCGCCGTCCCCGAGACGACCCATACCGACAAGCTGAAACAGGCCTATGCCCGCTATCTCGACGGCGCGGCGCGGCAATCCCTGGCGAATTGAGGCAGCCATGATCCTTTACGGTACCAACCCCATCGCGTGGGCCAATGACGACGACCAGTCCATCGGCGCCCATATCCCGACGGAACAGATCCTGCACGAGGCCGGCCGCCTGATCGGCTTCGACGGCATCGAGAACGGGCATCGCTGGCCCGAGGATCCGGCCGAGCTGAAATCCCTGCTGGCGGGCTACGGCCTGCGCTTCGTCTCGGGGTGGTATTCGACCCATCTGCTGACCCGCTCGGTCGAGGACGAGATCGCGTCCGTCCAGGGCCACCTGGCGCGGCTGAAGGCCAATGGCTGCAAGGTCTGCATCGTTTGCGAATGTTCCAACACGGTCCATGGCAGCCCCGATGTCGCCGTGAACGACCGCCCCCGCCTAACCGCCAACGAGATGGCCGAGTTCGGCGCCCGGATGGAGCAGTTCGCCGCCTACCTGGCGAAGCAGGGGATCACGCTGGCCTATCACCACCACATGGGCACCGTGGTCGAGACCCCGGACGAGATCGACGCCTTCATGGCCGCGACCGGGCCTGCGACGCACCTGTTGTTCGATGCCGGGCACTGCACCTTCGGCGGCGGCGACCCCGCCGAGGTCCTGGCACGCCATGTCGGTCGCGTGGCGCATTTCCACGCCAAGAACATCCGCCGCCCCGTCACCGAACGCGTCCGCGCCGAGGGTATGTCCTTCATCCAGGGCGTGCTGGCCGGTGCCTTCACCGTTCCGGGCGACCCCGAGGGAGAGATCGACTTCGTGCCGCTGATGCGCATCCTTGCCGATGCGGGCTATGATGGCTGGCTGGTGATCGAGGCCGAGCAGGACCCCGAGATCCGCAACCCGCTGGAATACCAGACGATGGGCCTGAAGGCGCTGAAGGCCGCGGCCCGCGAGGCCGGCCTGGACCAGACCGTCCCGGCCTGACCCGAACCACGAGGAGGAGAAGATGCCCGATCTGCTGCGCCGTCCCTTCGGCACCCATGGCGAAACCCATCGCATCACCCCCGAGGATGCGGGCTGGCGATATGTCGGTTTCGCGCTGCACCGCCTGCGCCCCGGCGAAACCGCAGCCGACGTCACCGGCGACCGCGAGGTCGTCCTGGTCATGGTCGAGGGCAAGGCCGACATGACCGCCGCGGGCCGCGACTGGGGCACGCTTGGCGAACGGATGGACGTGTTCGAAAAGACGCCGCCGCATTGCCTCTATGTCCCGAACGGGCAGGAATGGCAGGCGACGGCGGTCACCGACTGCACCATCGCGGTCTGTTCGGCCCCCGGTCACGGCGGCCATCAGGCGCGGCGCATCGGTCCTGACGGCATCGGCTTGACGGAACGCGGCAAGGGCACGAACACCCGCCACATCAACAACATCGCCATGGAGAACGAGGATTACTGCGACAGCCTTCTGGTGACCGAGGTCTTCACCCCGGCGGGCCATTGGTCGTCCTTTCCCAGCCATCGCCACGACGAGGACGACTTCCCCCGGATCACCTATCTCGAGGAGACGTATTATCACCGGCTGAACCCTGCGGATGGCTGGGCGGTGCAGCGCGTCTATACCGACGATGGCAGCCTGGACGAGGTGATGGCCGTGCGCGATCACGACGTGACGCTGGTGCCGCGCGGGCATCACCCCTGCGGCGCGCCCTACGGGTTCGAGCTGTATTACCTGAACGTCATGGCGGGCCCGCGCCGCAACTGGCGCTTCGTCCCCGCCCCCGAGGTCGAGGCGATCATCGCCCGCGACGCCTAGCGCGGCGCGACCCAGTCCCGGCCGTCGAAGATGGCGGTCAGGGACAGGTCGTGATCCAGCAGGACCAGGTCGGCGGCCCGGTCCTGCGCGATGCGCCCCAGGGGCGCGCCGATCAGGTCCGCCGGAATGCGCGAGGCCATCGCCAGCGCCCGTTCGCGGCTTGCCCCCGCCAGCACCGCCACCTGCATCGCGCGGTCCAGCCGAAGGTCGGCCCCCGCCAGCGTGCCGTCCGCCAGCGTCAGCCGCCCGTCCCGCCGCAGGATGCGCCGCGATTGCAGCGTGAACCCGTCCGCATCGGTGCCCGCCACGGCCATGCAGTCGCTGACGAGGAACAGCCCCTCGGGCCTCGCGGCCAGCGCGATGCGCAGCGCGGGCAGCGATACATGCACCCCGTCCGCGATCAGACCGGCATGGATGTCCGACGACAGCACCGCGCCCACCAGCCCGGGCTGGCGATGGCCCAGCTGGCTCATGGCGTTGAACAGATGCGTCGCACATCCGGCGCCCGCCGCGATGGCCTGCATCGCGTCGGCCAGATCGCAGTCGCTGTGCCCCAGGCTAACGATCGCCCCCGCGCGTGTAAGCGTCGCCACCTGGTCGGGCGTCACCGATTCGGGCGCGACCGTCACCATCAGGGCGGGCAGGGCGCGGGCGGCCTCGGACAGGACGGCAAGGTCCTCGGGGGTCATGGGGCGGATCAGCGCGGGGTCATGCGCGCCCGCGCGGCGCGGGTCCAGGTGCGGCCCCTCGAGATGCAGCCCCAGAAGACCCTGCGCTCCCTGGGCGCGGATCGCGGCGTCGATGACGCGGGCCGTGGTCTCGGGGCGGTCGGTGATCAGCGTGGGCAGGACGCCCGCGCAGCCAAGCCCGCGATGCGCGGCGCAGATCCGGCGCAGCGCGTCGGCATCGGTCTCGGGCCCGACCATGACGCCGTCGCCGCCATTCACCTGCAGATCGACGAAGCCGGGCGCGACGATGCCGCGCAGGTGGTCCGAACCGGGCGAGCCGTCCGCGCGCGGCCCGGGCGCAAGCGGAAGGCGGTCGGCGGGCTTCAGCCCCGCGATGCGGCCATCCTCGATCCCGATGGCAAGATCGCGGTGCAGTTCATGGCCGTCGAAGATCAGGTCGGCGGTGTACCAGCGGGTCATGCCGGAACGCCCAACTCGCGCGCGATGGCGATGGCGCCGTCCGTCGCGCTGCCCCGCGCGGGTGTGACGGTCCAGCGCCGTTCCAGCACCTGCGCATAGAAGGGCCCCAGGCCGCCCGTGCAGGTGACGGGCAGATCGCCCGTGCCCTGCAGCACCTCGACCGCGTGGGACACCTGCGCGGCGGCGGCATCCATGATGCGCATCGCGGCGGGGTCGTCGCGATCCTCGACCAGCCGACGGGCAAGCTGGGCGAATTCCGCGGGGGCGGCGCGGTTGCCGAAGGCGATGATCCCCTCGAACCCGCCCATCCTGTCGCGCAGATCGCGCAGCAGGGGGCTGTCGGGGGCGAACCCGTCGCCCGCGCGCATCGCCTCGGACAGAAGGGTGCGCCCCAGGACGGCGCCGCTGCCCTCGTCCCCCAGAAGAAATCCGCGCCCGCCGTGCAGGCGCAGCGCGCCGCCCTGCTGGACCGCGAAGATCGAACCGGTGCCGATCGCGACCAGGATCCCGTCGCCTTCCCCGATCGCGCCACGCGCGGCAATGACGGCATCGTTGAGGACGCGGCAGCGGGCGAAGGGCAGGCTGGCCTCGGTCCGGCGGGCGGCCTCGGTCATGTTGCCGCCGGCAAGGCCCAGCACGGCGATGACCTGCGCGGGCGTGGTATCGGCCTGCACCATCGCGCCGGTGGCCGCGGCAAGGATGCTGACCACCGCGCCCTCGGGGTCCGAGTTGATGTTCGCGGGCCCGCCGGTGCCCTGGCCCAGGATGCGCCCGCGCGCGTCGGCGATCGCCGCCCGGCAGCCCGTGCCGCCGCCGTCTATGCCCAGATACAGAACCATGTCGCCCCCGTCTTTGGCGCACAGGGAACGCCAGCAGCGCGGAAATGAAAAGCCCCTGTTTCGTGCGGAGCGGGCTGTCGGCGGGTGAATGTTCTGGTATTGTTCAGGTATGGAATCAGCCGACCCCGACCCCCTCCGACTGCGCCATGCCCGCATCCACGAGGTGCAGGGCACGGGCCGCGACGCCTTCGCGATCTTCCAGGCGGCACGTCATCCGGGGCCGGTCTTCTGGGCATGCCCGATCAACCAGCGCGCCATGCTCTATCCCCCCGGCATGCCCGAAGGCTTGGGCGGCCGCATCTACCTGATGCGCGCCCGGTCCGAGGTGGACCTGCTATGGGCCACCGAAGAGGCGCTGCGTGCCAGCGTCACCGGGCTTGTCGTGTCCGAACCGCAGCGCCCCCTGTCGCTGACAGCGGGGCGCAGGCTGCAGCTGGCGGCCGAGCAGGGCGGCACGACCGGGCTGATGCTGATCGCGCCGGGGCACGGGTCCAACGCGACCGAGACGCGGTGGGACTGCCGCCCGATCGTCCACCCCGAGGGCTGGGCGCATCATTGGGCGACGGTCAAGAACAAGCGCGGCCCGACCGGCGAATGGCGGCTGCGCTGGATGCCGCAACGGGGCGGCGATCCGGTGTTCATCCGCTGACGGGGTTCCAGTCCAGCGCGCGCGGGTTCTCGCGGTGGGCAAAGCGCATCAGGTGGCTCTCGACGACCTGGCGCAGGGTTTCCAGCCGGTCCTCGTCCGGGGCCTCCAGCGACAGGTGCAGCACCTTGTCGTCGCAGCCAAGCGTGGCGTTGCCCATCTCGAAATGCAGGATCGCGCCGGTATCGGTTTCCTCGACCTCGATCTTGTGGCCGAAATGCTTGGCCATCGTGGCCATGAGCGAGGGTGCCCGATCCGAGGCAAAGGCGGCATCCATCTGCATCATGTCTTCCTTTCGCATATGTGTCGAAGGCGCGTTTCGCGACCTTCCTGCCACAGGAGCTAGGTCTCCCAAGCATTTTCGTCAACAATTTGTGCAAACCGGCCCCGGAACGGCCCCCGCTTGCTTTACGTCCCTGTGCCGCCGCGCTAATCCGCCAGCAAGCGTGAAGCCAGACGTCCAGCCACACGCGGGTAAACCATGAAAGGATCTGCCATGCGCCAAGCCGCGCTGTCCGGCCTGATGGCCGTCGCCATGAGCACCGCCGCCTTCGCCGAGGACGTCTCGATCACCACCGCGCGCGGGGATGTCACCCTGCCCGCGAACCCCGAAACCGTCGCCGTCTACGACATGGCGGCGCTGGATTCGCTGACCGCCCTGGGCGTCGTGCCCACGGCCACCATCGACCAGATCCTGGTCCCGGAACTGCGCGACGGCGTGGCCGATGCGGCGCGCGTCGGCACGCTGTTCGAACCCGACCTCGAGGCGCTGGCGGGGGTCGGCCCCGACCTGACCATCGTGGGCGGGCGGTCCTCGACCCAGCTGGACGCCGTGTCGCAGGTGGGCACCGCCATCGACATGACCTTCGGCGACGACCTGCTGGCCTCGGCCGAGGAGCGCATCGCGGCCTATGGCACCCTGTTCGACCGCGAGGATCGCGCCGCCGAGATGATCGCCCAGATCGACGCCGGCATCGAGGCCGCGAAATCTGCTTCCGCAGGCAAGGGCGATCTGCTGGTCGTCATGACGAACGGTCCCAAGATGGCCGCCTATGGCGCGGATTCGCGCTTCGGCTGGATCCACGAGGCGACCGGCCTGCCCGAGGCCGTCGAGGGCGTGGACCGCGCCGATCACGGGCAGGGCATCAGCCACGAATTCATCGCCGAGGCCGATCCCGACTGGCTGGTCGTGATCGACCGCAGCGCCGCCATCGGCGAGGAATCGCAGGGTGCCGAACAGACGCTGTCCTCGGATCTGGTCGCGGGGACCAAGGCCTGGTCCAAGGGGCAGGTCATCTATCTGGACCCGGCAGCGGCCTATATCTCGGCCGGGGGCTTCCGGGCGCTGACCGGCACGCTGGACCGCCTGACCGAGGCCTTCGCGGCCGCCGAGTGATGCGTCCCACGCCCGCCCTTGCCGTGGCGCTGGCCGCGATGATGCTGGTCAGCATGACCATCGGCGCCGCCAGCGTCGACCTGGTCCATGCCTTCGGCGATCCGCGGACCATGCTGGTCCTGCTGGAATCGCGGCTGCCGCGCACGCTGGCAGTGGCATTGACCGGCGCGGCGCTTGCGGTGGCGGGCGTGCTGATCCAGGCGCTGGTGCGCAACCGCTTCGTCGGTCCCGACACCGCCGGTACCGCCGAGGGCGCGGCACTGGGCCTGCTGGCCATCACCATCCTGTGGCCCGCCAGCCCGCTGTGGCTGCGCATGGTCGCGGCCAGCGTCTCGGCCATGGCGACGACCGCGCTGTTCATCGCGATCATCCGCCGTCTGCCCGTGCGCGAGGTGATGCTGGTTCCCATCGCGGGTCTCGTGCTGTCGGGCGTTCTGGGGTCGGTCGTGACCTTCATCGGCTGGCAGACGGACCTGATGCAGTATATCGGCACCTGGCTGTTCAGCGGCGAATTCTCGGGGGTGATCTCGGGGCGGTACGAGCTGTTGTGGATCGCGGGGGGCGCGGCCGTGCTGGCCTGGTTCGCGGCGGACCGCTTTGCCATCATCGGGCTGGGCGACCAGGTCGCGACCGGGCTGGGGCTGGGCACGCGGGCCGTGCTGCGGCTGGGCCTTGCGGTGGTGGCTGTCGTGACGGCGATGGTCGTGACGACGGTGGGGATGATCCCCTTCGTCGGGCTGGTCGTGCCGAACATCGTCGCGCGCATCATGGGCGACAACCTGCGGCGCACCCTGCCGGTGGTCGCGCTGTCGGGCGCGGTGCTGGTCATGGCCTGCGACCTTGCGGGGCGGCTGGTGATCCACCCCTACGAGGTTCCGGCGGGCCTGATCCTGGGCGTCGTCGGCTCGGTCCTGTTCCTGTGGCTGCTCTATCGCAGGCCCCGTCATGGATAGGCGCGGCCTGTCGATCCTGCTGGCGCTTGCGGCCTGCCTTGCGCTGTGTGCGGGGCTTTGGATGTTCCAGGGCCTCGGCGGCGGCAATCGTGGCTTCATCCTGTCCTTGCGGGCGTCCAAGCTTGCGGCGCTGGTGGTCGTGGCCTTCGCGATCGGCGTGTCCACGGTGCTGTTCCAGACGGTCGCCGCGAACCGCGTGCTGACGCCGTCGATCATGGGCTTCGACGCGCTTTACGTGCTGCTGCAGACGCTGCTTGTCGCGTCCCTCGGGACGGCGGGCTTCGCAAGCCTGCCGCCGGGGCCGAAATTCATGGCCGAGATCGCGCTGATGACGGCGATGGCATCGCTTCTGTTCGGCGTCCTGCTGCTGAAGGGGTCGCGCGACCTGCCGCGCATGATCCTGACGGGCGTGATCCTGGGGGTGCTGTTCCGGGCGCTGTCCAGCTTCGTCGGGCGCATCCTCGATCCCAATGCCTATGCCGTGGTGCAATCGGTCAGCTTCGCCAGCTTCAACAAGGTGCAGCCGGGGCTGCTGCCCTTCGCGGCGGCGATCACGGCGCTGGCCTGCCTTGCGGCCTGGCGGCTGGCCCCGCGGCTGGACGTGCTGGCACTGGGGCGCGATCCGGCGGTATCGCTTGGGCTGCGCCATCGCGGCGTCGTGCTGCAGGTGCTGGCGCTGATCGCGGTGCTGGTCTCGGTCTCGACGGCGCTGGTGGGGCCGGTGTCCTTCTTCGGGCTGATCGTCGCGGGGCTGGCGCATGGGCTGATGCGGTCCACCCGCCATGCCGCGCTGTTGCCCGCCGCCGCCCTGTCGGGCGCCATCCTGCTGGTCGGCGGCCAGTGGCTGTTCGAGCGCGTGCTGGACCAGGCCGCGACCCTGTCCGTCGTGGTCGAGTTCGCGGGCGGGCTGTTCTTCCTCTACCTGCTGCTCAGGGGGCATATCCGATGATCCGTATCGACGGGGTCAGCCACCGCATCGGCAAGGCGCCCATCCTGCATGACATCACCACGCATCTGCCCGAGGGGCGGCTGACCGCGCTGATCGGCCCGAACGGGGCGGGCAAGTCCACGCTGCTGCGGCTGATCGGGCGGCTCGAGCCGCTGCAGCAGGGGCGCGTGTCCGTCGCGGGGCGCGACATCGCCGCCACTCCGACCGAGGACCTGGCCCGCGTCATGGCGATCCTGGGGCAGCAGACCAGTATCGCCAGCCGCCTGCGCCTGTCCGAGCTGGTGGGCTTCGGGCGCTGGCCGCATCACCGGGGCCGCCCGACGGCCCATGACCACGCCCGCGTCGCCGAGGCGCTGGAGGCCTTCGCGCTGACCCCCATGGCAGACCGTTTCCTGGACGAGGTGTCGGGCGGGCAGGCGCAGCGCGCCCATATCGCGATGGCCTTCGCGCAGGATACCGACTGGCTGCTGCTGGACGAGCCTTTGAACAACCTGGACATGGCGCATGCCCGCGCCCTGATGGGCCGGCTGCGCGACCTGGTCGACCGGCAGGGCCGCAGCGTCGGCCTGGTCGTGCACGAGATCAACTATGCCGCCGCATGGGCCGACCACGTGATCGCCATGAAGGACGGCCGCATCGTGGCCGAGGGCAGCGCCAACGAGGTGCTGACCGAGGACGTGCTGTCCGATCTGTACGATGCGCCCATCGCGGTCGCCAGCCACCAGGGGCGACCGCTGGTCCTGCATCACGTCTGACGGATCAGTTCAGCGTCACCGGAAGGGTGAAGGCATAGGTTGCATCCGTCAGTTCGGACGGGGCGGCGGGGCAGCGGCGCGCGCGCTGCGCGGCCTGCGCTGCCGCCTGGTCCAGCGCAGCGCTGCCAGACGACCGCGCGACGCCGATGCCGCGGATCGTGCCGTCGCGGCCGATATTGATCGACAGCAGCGTCGTGCCCGATTCCCGGATGCCGCGCGGACGCTGCGCCCGCCGCGCGATGCAGGATTGGACCTGCCCGCCCCAACGGCTCATCGCGCTTTGGCGTTGTGCGGCGCTGACGCCGCCACCGCCGCCCGACCGCGAGGATTGCGACGCGCCGCCCTGGCCCGCGCGCTGCGGGGCGGGGGCCGCCTGGCGCTGCTGCGCGGGCTGGGCCTGGC
>NZ_CAMZMW010000015.1:0-85082 GCF_947311865.1 Paracoccus sp. PARArs4
CCCCAGCCTGAAAATGTAAGAGACCAGCCGCGTCGGTATCGGACCGGCAAGGCTTTGAGATGGTGAGGCGCGAGTCGCGAGGTGATGGCAAAGCGACGGTAACACAGCGGAATTGGACACCCAGTTCGGACCGGAGCGCCTCCGAGCGCGCGCCATTGATCGGGACCCGACCGCCGGCTGACTTCATCAGGGCGCGCAGCTGTAAACTCGCTGCATCTTAGACGCCGTATACATGGCCGCGACCGACCAGATGCCAGATCAAACAAAGCTCTTGCCAAGGGGCCATCCATACATGGTCCGATGACAGTGGCCGAGCGGGATTGAGCACCGGCTTGTTCAGTCCCGGCATCCCTGAAGTTCCGAGGATGAGGAAACGATCCATGGGATCGCTTCCCCGAAGGACCGCCAGGTCGAGCGGATGAACCGCACCATCAAGGAGACGAACTGACCTGCCACGGGATTTCTTCTCCAACTGCAACTAGAGTCCGGCCCAGCGAGAGGACTGACACCTCGATCTCGGGCGGCCGCGTGGCGCACCAACTGACAGCCCTGATCGAGCGCCGCGGTAGGCCCGGCATGATTGTCTCGGACAACGGGGCCGAACTGACCTCGAACGCGATCCTGAGATGGTGCGCCGCGCAGAAGACGAATGGCATTACATTGCGCCGGGAAAGCCAATACAGAACGGCTGCGTGGAAAGATTCAACAGTCGAATGCGGGACGAGTTCCTGAAAGAGACGCTGTTTCGCAACATCGCCCATGCGCGCATTCTGATCGCGGAATGGGTCATCGACTACAACACCGAACGGCCGCACTCGGCGCTCGGATACCAGACCCCAGCAGATTTCGCTCTGCACCTAGCAACCGCAATCACCCGCCCCGCTGCGCAACATGAAAGCTCCGCGCGCCGGGTGAACGCTCAACACACGCCGAAGGGCGTAAATGACCAACGGGCTTCGGTCGCGGCTGGATGAAAGTTCAGTGGCAGGTCAGACTGTCAAACGCTTCCACTACGACAGCCATGATCAGCTACGCATGCACCTACAAAAACCTGGAAATCAGAGCCCGAAGGACTCATCATCGATCCGACCCACCCAATGCCCGGACTGAACACTTAAATCGGCGATACGAGGAAGGACGATAGCGCGCCTTCGGCGTTGCGGAAGGCGGTCGCGGTGTCCAGCGCTTCGCGGATGGTGACGTCCATGTCCAGATAGCGGTAGGTGCCCAGACGCCCGACGAAGGTGACCTTCGGGGTTTCCTCGGCCAGTGCCACATATTGCGCCAGCATCGCCTTCTCGTCGACCAGGCGGATTGGATAGTAGGGCGTGTCGCCCGGTTCGGCCGCGCGGGAATATTCGCGATAGCAGACGCTGCCCTCGTGGCTTTCCCAGAGGCTGAAATGCTTGTGCTCGGTGATGCGGGTATAGGGCACGTCCGCATCGCCATAGTTCATCACCGCGCAGCCCTGGTAGTCGCCCTGGTGGGTGAACCGTTCGAAGTCCAGCGTGCGATAGCCCAGGCGCCCCAGCTTGTAGTCGAAATACCCGTCCAGCGGGCCGGACCAGAAGACGTGGTCGGCATCCTCGGCCATGGCGGGGTCGTAGGTGGTGCCCAGCTCGACCTTGATGTTCGGGTGATCCAGGATCGCCTCCACCATCGCGGTATAGCCGTGTTCCGGCATCCCCTGGAAACGGTGGAAGAAATAGTTGTCGTCATAGTTGAAGCGCACCGGAAGGCGCTTCAGGATCGAGGCGGGCAGTTCCGTCGGCGAACAGCCCCACTGCTTCTCGGTATAGCCCTTGAAGAAGGCCTGATACAGTTCGGGGCCGACGAAGCGCAGGGCCTGCTCCTCGAAGGTCTGGGGGTCGTCGATGCTGGTATCGGCCTTGGATTCGATGAAGGCGCGGGCCTCTTCGGGGCGCATGGTGCGGCCGAAGAACTGGTTGATCGTCAGCAGGTTCACCGGCAGCGAATAAACCGCGCCCTGCGTCGTCGACTTGACCCGGTTCTGATAGGGCATGAAGCTGGCGAAGCGGTTGACGTAATCCCACACGCCCTCGTCGTCGGTGTGGAAGATGTGCGGCCCGTAGGTATGGACCATGACGCCGGTATCTTCGTCACGCTCGCTGTAGCAGTTGCCGGCGATATGGTCGCGGGCGTCGATGATGCGGCATTCGTGCCCGGCCTCGGCCAGCTCGCGCCCGATCACGGCACCCGAAAGGCCCGCCCCTACAAGAAGTATCTTCATCCGCTTCGTCCTGCCTCCGCTTCGCGTGGGCTTGTGCCCGATGCGATCGCTATAACCTCGGGGTGGGTCCTGTCCAACCGTCCGCGCAGCCCGTCGCGCATGGCGATGCCCAGCAGGCGGCGGAATGTTGCGGATTCGTCGCCGTATCGCGGCGCGATCCTGCGCCACTTGACCGCCAGCAGCGGCAGCAGGGGCCAGAACCACGGCCCCGCCGCCACGCGATAGGCCAGCAGCGCGTTGCGATACATGTAATAGACCTTCCAGATCGGCGTCAGGCGCAGCGTGCCCGCCGCGATCGAGGTCGTGTCGTGTTCGTAGCGGATCGCCGGCGCGAACCCGATCCGCAGCCCGCGCCTGCGCAGCCGCAGCGTATAGAGCTGATCGTCGCCATAGATGAACAGCCGCCGGTCGGGATAGCCGCCCTGCCGGATCGCCCGGCGCGACAGGAACAGCCCCACGAACGAGGCCATGTCCACCGCGATGGTGCCCGCGTCGCTGTCATAGGCCGCGTCGTCCAGGTGGAACCCGCGCCGACCCGCGCGCAGCGTGCGCAGGAATTCCGGCAGGCGCCAGAACGGGTTGCGATAGGGGCGGTTCATCTCGCAGACTTGGCCCTCGGGGGTCAGCACCGCGGCGCCCACCGCGTCCCAGCCGTCGCGATCCATGTCGCGGAAGGCCGCCACGGCGCCGGGCATCGGTCGCCCGTCATCGTCCGAGATCAGCACCCAGTCGGGATCCAGCCGTTCCACGATGTCGCGCAGGCCCATGTCGAAGCCGCCCGCACCGCCGGTATTGCGGTCATGCGCGATGACATGCAGGCGCGGGTCGTCCAGCCCGCGCAGCCATTCGACCGTGCCGTCGTCGGACGCGTTGTCGAAGACGACGATGGCGTCCAGATCCTCGGCCAGAAGGCGCGTCACCGTGGGCTGCAGCTTGGCCAGCCGCTGATGGGTGACGACAAGGGCTGCGATGCGGTCGCGGGAAGGGGGGTGCTGGGTCATGCGTCGGTCGGTTGGGGCGGTGAAGCCGATACCGGCTGCGTGCCGCCCCTATAGCAGGGCGGCCATGCCGCGGGCAACGGCGCTTAGGGGCGACACCTAGGGACGGCGCCAGGGGCGCAGCTCGGCCTCGACCCAAGTGCCGTGGGCGGCGTTCGGAAAGACAATCCAGTCCTGCCCGAAGCGATCCGCGTGATCGTGCGCCAGCCGGTGCTGGTCGTCCAGCGTGGCCCCCGCGAACATGCCGTCGAAATCGTGCAGCGTGTCGCCCAGCTGCAGGACGATGCGGTGATCCCGCTCGATCCTTGCGCGGCGGTCGGCCTTGGGCGGGCCGAACAGCAGCACCTGCGCATCCGAGACCTGCGGCAGGCCCAGCCGCGACAGCGTGGCGATGGTCGCCAGCTTGTTCTCCTCGAACCGGTCCGAGAGGTAGAAGATCGCGACCCCCAGGCTGTCGGCCAGGTGCAGGAAATCGGCGGCGCCCGGGATCAGGTGGGGATCGCCGTCGCGTTCCCAGGATTTCCACATGTCCACGTGGTCCATGCGGTCGTGATGTTCCATCGACAGCGCCATGACGGCGCTGTTGTCCAGGATCGTCTCGTCGATGTCGCTGACGATGGCCAGCCCCTTGCCGCCGCCGGCCCGGTCCACGGCCTCGCGCAGGCGCAGCGTGGCCAGCGCATAGCATTGCCGCTGCAGGGCGCGCACCTCGGCCGAGGATTGCTGGTAGCGGACGGCGATGCGGTGGTCGTGGGGCGTGTGGACGGTCATCTGGGGCCTTTCGGGTCTTATGCGGGGGCGGCCATGCGCATGGGCGCCTCGCGCACGGGAAGGTGGATCAGTGCACTGAACGCGCCGACGCCCACGCCGATCCACCAGACCAGCTGGTAATCGCCCGTCGCGTCATACAGCGTGCCGCCCAGCCAGACGCCCAGGAAGGACCCGATCTGGTGCGACAGGAACACGAACCCATAGAGCGTGCCCATGTAGCGCAGCCCGTAGATATAGGCCACCAGCCCCGAGGTCAGCGGCACCGTGGCCAGCCACAGCCCCCCCATCACCAACGAGAAGACGATGACGCTGCCCGGCGTGATGGGCGACAGGATGAAGGCCGCCGCGGCGATGGTCCGCATCGCGTAGATGCCCGCCAGCAGGTATTTCTTGGTGTACCGCTTGCCCAGCCACCCCGCCATGATCGAGCCGCCGATATTGGCCAGCCCGATCAACGAGATCGCGATCGCCCCAAGCGCCGAGGTCGTCGTGATCCCCAGGCCCGCCAGCATCCCCGAGGGAGAGATCGGGCCGCACATCTCGGTGATCATCGCGGGGAAATGCGCGGTGATGAAGCCCAGCTGGTACCCGCAGGAAAAGAACCCCACGAAGATCATCAGATAGGACGGATCGCGGAAGGCGCGGCGCAGCACGCTGCCCATGCTCTCCTCCAGCGCCGAGGGGCTTGCAGGGCGGCCCCCGCCCAGCATCGGCAGGAAGGCCATCGTGGACAGCACCGCCACGCCGAAGATGATGAACACCGTCTGCCATGCATAGAAGCCCAGCAGCACCTCGGCCACGGGGGCGCCGAAGACCTGGCCCGCAGACCCCGCAGCCGTCGCGATCCCAAGCGCAAGGCTGCGGTTCTCGTCACTGGCGGCGCGGCCTACAACGGCCAGGATGACGCCGAAGCCCGTGCCCGCGATGCCGAAGCCCACCATCACCTCCAGCGCCTGGATGCCCAGGGGGGTGGTCGCGAAGGCCGTCAGCACCAGCCCCGCACTGTAGAGGATCGCGCCCAGGATGATCGCCCACCGGTCGCCCCATCGTTCGGCCAGCGCCCCGAAGATCGGCTGACCGATCCCCCAGGCAAGGTTCTGGATGGCGATGGCCAGGCTGAACTCGGCGCGCGGCCAGCCGAAATCGGCGGCGATGGGGATCTGAAACACGCCGAAGCTGGCGCGCATGGCGAAGTTGATCAGCAGAATCAGCGAACCGCCGATCAGCACCGGCGTAAGCAGGGAGGATTTGGTCGTCATGGCTGTGGCCCCCAGGATCAGGGCCACAGGTTTGCTGTTGCGTCAGGCGCGGTCAATCGCGCGATTGTATGGCTGCAATATCAGCGGCGGCCCATCTCGTTCTGGATCGAGAAGCGCGACGAGGGGATGGACCCGCCCTTGCGCATCTCGCCCAGGATGACGGTGGTCTTCTGGCCGCTGTCGTCGGTGACGACCCACTGGCGCAGTTCGGTCGGCTGGGTGAAGACCATCTGGATGTTGCCGTGGTCGGGATGCTGGGGATCCTGTGCCACGACGATGGTGCCGTTGTTCTGTTCGGTATGGCCGGTCACGACGCCCGGACGGCCCAGGTTGACGTTGCTGTCCAGGATGATCGACAGCGGCGTCTGCGACAGCGGATACTGCTGCGGCCCGCCATTCGATTTCGAATCGAACACCGCCACGTTCCCGCCCGATGCCAGCACCAGCGTGTTGTCGTTGTCGTATTCGAACCGCACGCGGCCCGGCCGCTGGATATAGACGGTGCCGGTGGACACGGTCCCGTCGGGATTCACCTGGGTGAAGTCCGAGGTCACGGTCGTCAGCCCGTTGAGATAGCGGGAAATCTCGGACAAGGAGATCGGCGCGGCCATTGCCTGCACGGCAAGACCGACAAGAAGGGCGGGCGCAAGAGCGAGTGAGCGAATGTTCATGACGCTGATCTTATCCTTTCCTGTGCGGTCTGCACATCACGTCTGCAGGAAGGCCGCAGCCCGCAACACTCGCGCGGATGTGAGGGTTCCCGCCGGATGCAGCCTTTCGTCGCAGTTGAACGGAACGTAAAGGGAACGTATCTTGCGGGCATGGTCACGAAAACGCTTCAGGACAAGCTGGCGATCCTGTCGGATGCCGCGAAATACGATGCCTCCTGCGCCAGCAGCGGCACGACGCGGCGCGATTCGCGGTCGGGCGGGATCGGGTCGGCGGGCGGCAGCGGGATCTGTCATGCCTATACGCCCGACGGGCGCTGCATCAGCCTGCTGAAGATCCTGATGACGAATTTCTGCATCTACGACTGCGCCTATTGCATCAACCGGGTCAGCAGCAACGTGGAACGCGCGCGCTTCTCGCCCGAAGAGGTGGTGACCCTGACGCTGGAATTCTATCGCCGCAACATGATCGAGGGGCTGTTCCTGTCCTCGGGGATCATCCGCAGCCCCGACCAGACGATGGGCGACATCGTGCGGATCGCGAAGATGCTGCGCGTCGATCACGGCTTCAAGGGATATATCCACCTCAAGACGATCCCCGACGCCTCGCCCGAACTGGTGGCCGAGGCGGGGCTCTATGCCGACCGGCTGTCGGTCAATATCGAGCTGCCGCAGGACGATTCGATCCGCAGGCTGGCTCCCGAGAAGCGCCCCGAGACGATCCGCGCCACGATGGCCGACCTGCGCCTGTCGCGAGAGGCCGCTAAGGAGAAGTCGTTCACCGGCAGGCGCCCCCCGCGCTTCGCGCCCGCCGGTCAGTCCACGCAGATGATCGTGGGGGCCGATCAGGCCTCGGACCGCGACATCCTGCGCACCTCGGCCAATCTCTATACGGGGTATCGGCTGAAGCGGGTCTACTACTCGGCCTTTTCGCCCATTCCGGACGCGTCCAAGGTGCTGCCGCTGATCAAGCCGCCCCTGATGCGGGAACACCGCCTGTACCAGGCCGACTGGCTGATGCGCTTCTACGGGTTCGATGCCGAGGAGATCGGTGCCGCGCATCCCTCGGGCAACCTGGACCTGGCCATCGACCCCAAGCTGGCCTGGGCGCTGGCCAATCGCGCGCATTTCCCCGTGGACGTGACCCGCGCCCCGCGCGAGTTGCTGCTGCGCGTTCCGGGCTTCGGGACCAAGACGGTGCAACGCATCCTTGCCGCGCGCCGGAACGGTGCGGTGCGCTATGGCGACCTGCTGCGCATGGGGGCGATCATGTCCAAGGCGCAGCCCTTCGTGACGCTGCCCGACTGGCATCCCGGCGCGCTGACCGACAGCGACGGGCTGCGCGCACGCTTCGCCCCCGCCCCCGAACAGCTGAGCCTGTTCTGATGATCCGCGCCAGCCTGCCGCGCTTCGGTCGGTTCGAGGCATGGCGCGACGCCGCGCGCATCCTCGCCAGCGCGCGCATTGCGCCCGGCGACGTGACCTGGGGCGATCCCGATGCGCCGGCGGACCTGTTCGGCGCCGATCCGATGCCCGCACCCGGCGATGCCCCCGTCACCGCGTCGCGCGATTTCCTGGATCTTGCGCGGCAGGTGGCCAGCCATTCCGACCCCGAACGCTTCGCCCTGCTTTATTCCGCGCTGATGCGGTTGCAGAACGATCGCGGGTTTTTGTCGAACCCCGCCGACCCGCTTCAGGACCGTCTGTCCCGCATGGCCAAATCCGTGCGCCGCGACATCCACAAGATGCATGCCTTCGTGCGGTTCCACGAACTGCCCTCGGACGGCCCGCGCCGCAGCTTCGGCGCATGGTTCGAACCCGAACACCCCATACTCGAGGCCGGGACGCCCTTCTTCGCCAAGCGCTTTGCCGACATGGACTGGCTGATCGCCACCCCCGAAGGAATCGCGCGCTTCATGGGCGGGCCGGTTTCTTTCGATCCGCCCGCCGCGCGGCCCGACCTGCCCGACGATGCCAGCCACGGGCTGTGGCAGACCTATTTCGCCAACATCTTCAACCCGGCCCGCATCAAGACCAATGCCATGCGGTCCGAGATGCCGGTGAAATACTGGAAGAACCTGCCCGAGACGCGGCTGATCCCCGAGATGCTGAACGACGCGCCGCGCCGGGTGCAGGCCATGGCCGATGCGGGGGCATCCATCGCGCCCGCGCGGGCCGCGCGGGTGACAGCGCGGATCAGGCAGGCGCCCGACGACGCGGTGCCGCAGTCGCTGGGGCAGGCGGGCGAACAGGCCGCACGCTGCACGCGCTGCGAATTGTGCCATGCCGCGACCCAGACCGTCTGGGGGCAGGGCGATCCGCAAGCGGGGCTGATGATCGTGGGCGAGGCACCGGGCGATCACGAGGATCTGCAGGGCAAGCCCTTCGTCGGCCCCGCGGGCCAGCTGCTGCGCGACACGATGGGGCAGGCGGGGATCGATCCCGACCGCGCCTGGCTGACCAACGCGGTCAAGCATTTCCGCTTCCAGCCGCGGGGCAAGCGGCGACTGCACCAGAGCCCCGACGGAGGCCATATCGAGCATTGCCGCTGGTGGCTGGACCTGGAACGCCGCTTCGTGCAGCCGCGCCTGACCCTTGCGCTGGGCGCGACGGCCGCGCGGGCGCTGACGGGCGACAGCTCGGCGCTGACGCCGCGACGGGGCGGGGTGGAACGCGCATTGGATGGCGGGCCGGTGCTGATCAGCTGGCATCCCAGCCTGATCCTGCGCCTGCCGCCCGACCGCGCGCCTGCCGCGCGCGCCGAACTGCTGGCGGATCTGCAGACCGCGCGGCGGATGCTGGCGGCCTGATCCCCAGCCGAGGACCTCTCAGCCGAAGACGGACCAGCCGGTGAACTCGGCCAGCTTCTCGGCAGCAAGCGTGCCCATCTTGGAATTGCCCCAGCCGTCCAGCCCCGGCGACCAGATCGCGATGCTGGCCCGTCCCGGCGCGATGATCAGCAGCCCGCCGCCCACGCCCGATTTCGCGGGCAGGCCCACGCGGAAGGCGAAGTTCCCCGACCCGTCATACTGGCCGCAGGTCAGCATCAGCGCGTTGATCCGGCGGGCCTTGCGCGGGGACAGCATCTGCGGCGCGTTCGGCAGCCCCGCGATGGACCGGCCCGCGCGGGCCAGCTGGATGCAGCTCATCTCGATGGCGCATTGGTGGAAATAGGTGCCGGTCGTGTGCTCGGGCGGGTTGTTCAGGTTGCCGAAGCTGCGCAGGTAATGCGCAAGCGCGGTGTTGCGGTGGCCGGTCTCGGCCTCGGATCGGGCGACGGCCTTGTCGATGTGGATGTCGTCATCCTCGGCGGCGGCGCGGACGAAGCTCAGCACCTCGGACAGGGCCTGGCGGGGCGTGCGCCCGGTCAGCAGCTCGTCGGTGACGACCAGCGCACCGGCGTTGATGAAGGGGTTCCGGGGGCGGCCCTTTTCCTGTTCCAGCAGCAGGATGCTGTCGAACCGGTCGCCGGATGGCTCTCGTCCGACGCGCAGCCACAGCTGTTCGCCGATGCGGCCCAGCACGCAGGCCAGCGCGAAGACCTTGCTGACCGACTGGATCGAGAAGGGTTGCGCGGCCTGTCCCGCCGTCAGCACGCGCCCGTCGGGCAGGGCCACGGCGATGCCGAACTGGTCGGGGGCCACGCGTCCCAGCTCGGGGATATAGTCTGCGACCGCGCCCCAATCGCCCATCGCGCGGATCTCCGCGTCCAGTCCGGTCAGGAATTCCTGCAGATCCTCGGCCATGCCGCCCCCTTCGCGTCGCGTTCAGGCGTGCTTCTGCCCGAAAGGGTCGGGCCTGTGAACCGTCTAAAGCGGTCTGCCCGTCAGAAGGCGGGGCATCGGATCGACCGCCAGCCCGGCCGCCTGCCGCATGAAGCGGCGGCGCAGCCCCGGAATGCCGCCGACGATGCCCATGCCCGCCCCGCGCAGCCCCGCGATCAGCGGGTTGTCGGTCGCGAACAGCCGGTTCACCCCGTCCATGCCAAGCGCCAGCGCGGTCGCATCGAAGCGCCGCCACCCCTGGTATCGTTCGAGGACGAGGATGCTGCCGATATCCTCGCCCCGGCGCAGGGCCTCGACCAGAACCTCGGCCAGGGCCGCGACATCGCGCAGCCCCAGATTCAGGCCCTGGCCCGCGATGGGATGGACGCCATGCGCCGCATCCCCGACCAGCGCGACCCGTTCCGCGACATAGCTTTCGGCCAGCGACAGGCTGAGGGGATAGCTGAAACGCGCCCCCGCAAGGGCGATCGGCCCGAGGAAGTCGCCGAAGCGCGGACGCAGCACGGCCATGAATTCGTCATCGGGCAGGGCGGCAATGGCGCGGGCATTGGCGTCGGTTTCCGACCAGACGACGCTGCTGCGATTGCCCGGCAGGGGCAGGATCGCCAGCGGGCCGGTCGCCATGAAATACTGATGCGCGATGCCCTCATGGGGCAGGTCGTGGTCGATGGCCGCAACCAGCGCGGTCTGCCCGTATCCCCAGCCGCGGCGCGCGATGCCCGCACGCGCGGCCACGCCCGATCCGCGCCCGTCCGCGCCGATCAGCAGGCCTGCGCGGATCTGCTGCCCGTCCGACAGGGTCGCGGTGATCCCGGTCGCATCCGCCGCCTGTTCCGTGACGGCCAGCCCGTCCAGATGCGTCACGCGCCCATCCATCCCCGCCAGCAGCGCGGCATAGAGGAAGCGATCCTCCAGCATGTGGCCGACGGGGCCTTCCTCGATCTCGGCGCTGTCGAAATGCAGGAAGCAGGGGGCCGCGCCCGATCCGGGCTGGCCCTGGGACGCCTTGATCTGGCGCATGGGCTGCGCCTTGGGCGCAAGATCCGTCCACAGCCCCAAGGCCCCCAGCAGCCGGGTCGAGGCGATGGACAGCGCATAGGCCCGACCGTCGAACGCGGCATCGGCCCGCGCCGTCGCGGGGCGCGGATCGACCACGGCCACGGACAGCCCGGCACCCGCCAGGGCAATGGCCAGCGTGGGGCCGTTCAGCCCGCCCCCGGCGATCAGGACGTCAAAGCGTTTCATGGCCGCGATCTAGTCACGGGCGGGGGGCAAAGGCAATGCGGCGCAACGGCTCAGCCCTCGGCGCGCAGGATCGCGCGAAGCCCGCTGTCATAGCCCGGATATTTCAGCGCGACGCCCAGCCGTTCCTTGATCCGCGCGTTCGAGACCCGCTTGCTGTCGGCATAGAAGGACCGCGCCATGGGCGACATGTCGCGGGCGGCCTCCTCGAAGGGGATTTCGGGCGGCGGGTCCATGCCCAGCAGCATCGCGGCATGGGCGATCACGTCCTGCGGCGGGGCGGGCTGGTCGTCGCACAGGTTGTAGATGCCGACCGGATCGGGCGCGTCGATCGAGGCCAGCAGGACCTGGGCGATATCCTCGACATGGATGCGCGAGAAGACCTGCCCCGGCTTGACCGTGCGCTTGGCGCTGCCGCGACGCAGCTTGGCAAAGGGCCCGCGACCGGGGCCGTAGATCCCCGCCAGCCGGAAGATGTGCAGCGGCAGGTCGTTTTCGCGCGCAAGGTCCCGCCAGTCGGCCTCGGCGCGGATGCGGGCCTGTCCGCGCGGGCCGGACCCGTCCAGCACGCTGTCCTCGTCGACCCAGCCGCCCTGCCGGTCGCCATAGACGCCGGTGGTGGACAGGTATCCCAGCCAGCGCGGCCGCGCCTGCGCCAGGTCGTCCCGGAACCGCGCCAGCACCGGATCGCCGTCCGGCCCCGGCCCCGCCGACACCAGGATCGCGTCGGCCCGCGCGATGGCCTGCCGGACGGCATCCTCGTCCCCCGGCCAGACCAGCGGGCGCGCGCCCGCCGCCGCCACCCTTTCGGGGTGTTCGCGCGTGGTGCCTGTGACGTTCCAGCCCCGTGCCGTCAGCAGGGGCGTCAGATAGCCGGCAGAATAGCCGTGACCGAAGACGAGCATTTCCATGACGCCAACGTAACGGGCCGCGCGAAGCGGCGCCAGACGCTTGCCTGCCGCAGGCGCTTCCGGCAGGGTCGTGCCAATCAGAAGGACGATGAAATGACCACGGATTCCCGCTTCCTGCCCATCGAGACGCCCCCGACCGAAGCCCCCCGCGATTTCAGCGACCCGGTGCAGGCCGTGGCGCATCTGCGCGCGCTCTATGACCAGGCGACCGAGTTCCTGCTGGGGCATTTCACGCGCATTCTGGGCGGCGAGACCCCCGAGGCGCGGTATCGCGCCTTCTATCCCGAGCTGCGGATGGTCGTGCCGACCCATGGCAAGATCGACAGCCGCCTGTCCTTCGGCCATGTCGTCGCGCCCGGCAGCTTTGCGACCACGATCACCCGCCCCGACCTGTTCCAGAACTATCTGACCGAACAGATCGGGCTGCTGATGAAGAACCACGGCGTGGTGATCACGGTGCAGCCCTCGGACACGCCGATGCCCGTGCATTTCGCCGTCGCCGCCGCCCAGAGCGACCTTGCCGTGCCGCAGGAAGGGGTGCTGGCATTCTCGCTTCGCGACGTGTTCGACGTGCCCGACCTGAACACGATGAACGACGACATCGTGAACGGCATGGCCGGCCCGATGCCCGATGGCAGCCAGTATCTGGCGCCCTTCACGGCGCAGCGCATCGATTATTCGCTGGCGCGCCTGTCGCATTACACCGCGACCGCGGCCGAGCATTTCCAGAACTTCGTCCTGTTCACGAACTACCAGTTCTATGTCGACGAGTTCGAGGCCTATGCCCGCAAGGTGCTGGCCGATCCCGACAGCGGCTATACCGCCTTCGTGGCCCCCGGCAACCAGGAGATCACCGGCCCCGACGACGCGCTGAGCGCGCTGCCCAAGATGCCGCAGATGCCCACCTATCACCTGAAACGCGCGGACGGGCAGGGGATCACGCTGGTCAATATCGGCGTGGGGCCGTCCAACGCCAAGACCGCGACCGACCATATCGCCGTGCTGCGCCCCCATGCCTGGCTGATGGTCGGCCATTGCGCGGGGCTGCGCAACAGCCAGTCCCTGGGCGATTTCGTCCTGGCCCACGCCTATCTGCGCGAGGATCACGTCCTGGACGACGATCTGCCCGTCTGGGTGCCGATCCCCGCCCTGGCCGAGGTGCAGGTCGCCCTGCAGGAGGCCGTGGCCGAGGTCACGCGCCTGGAAGGCTACGAGCTGAAGCGCATCATGCGCACGGGCACCGTGGCCACCATCGACAACCGCAACTGGGAACTGCGCGACCAGTCGGGGCCGGTCCACCGCCTGTCGCTGTCGCGCGCCGTCGCGCTGGACATGGAAAGCGCGACGATCGCCGCCAACGGCTTCCGGTTCCGCGTGCCCTACGGGACGCTTCTGTGCGTGTCCGACAAGCCTCTGCACGGCGAACTGAAGCTGCCGGGCATGGCCACGGACTTCTATCGCACGCAGGTCGCCAACCACCTGCTGATCGGCATCCGCGCGATGGAGAAGCTGCGCGTCATGCCACTGGAACGCATCCATTCGCGCAAGCTTCGTTCCTTCAGCGAGACGGCGTTCCTGTAGGCGGGCGTCAATTCGCCAGCAAACGCGGGAATTCGCGCGTCCGGCGAAAAAGGCTTGATCTACCCGTGAAAACCGTGTGTAGCAGGCGATATGCCTTAAAAAGGCGGTAATTTTGTGGCCCGGAGCAACAGGGCAAGAGGAGACAGAACATGGCTACGGCTTCTGCCAAACCGATGACCAAGACGCAGCTCGTCGCTACGCTGGCCGAAGAAATGGGTTCGGACAAGAAATCGGCAGGTGCCGCGCTGGACGCGCTGGTCACCATCGTGACCCGCGAAGTCGCTGCCGGTGGTGCCGTGACCCTGCCGGGCATCGGCAAGATCGCTTGCCGCGCACGCCCCGAGCGCCAGGTCCGCAACCCGCAGACCCAGGAAATGATCACCAAGCCGGCCGACAAGTCGGTCAAGGTGACCATCGCCAAGGCGCTGAAGGACAGCGTCAACAGCTGATCCCGCGGGGCCGTCCGGCCTTGTCTTTCGGGGGTCGTGCCGCTGGCACGGCCCCTTTTTTGCGCTTTGTTTGCAGGGGACGCTCTGTTAGCCGTTCGTGCAGCATGTGCAAGATACGGGGCAGGGCATGGATTTCCGCGCAATCCTGATGGGTGTCGCTTTCGCGATCATGTGGGCCTCGGCCTTCAGTTCGACGCGCATGATCGTGACCGAGGCCCCGCCCCTGACCGCATTGGCGCTGCGCTTCGCGCTGTCGGGCGCGGTGGGCGTGGCGATCGCGCGCGCGATGGGCGAAAGCTGGCGCGCGCTCAGCCCGGCGCAATGGCGCGCGGTCGTGGTGCTGGGGCTGTGCCAGAACGCGCTGTACCTGGGGCTGAACTGGATGGCGATGCAGTGGATCGAGGCCGGGCTGGCCTCGATCATCGCGGCCAGCATGCCGCTGATGGTGGCGCTGCTGGGCTGGGTCTGGCTGGGCGAGCGCCTGCGCCCCCTGGGCATCGGGGGGCTGGTGCTGGGCCTTCTGGGGGTCGGCATCATCATGGGGGCGCGCCTGACGGGCGGCAGCGACCCGATGGGGATCGCGATGGGCTTCGTCGCGGCGCTGGCCCTGGCGGTCGCGACGCTGACGGTGCGCGGCGCCAGCGGCGGGGGCAACGTCATGATGGTGGTGGGCCTGCAGATGCTGGTGGGCGCGGCGGCACTGGCCATGATCGCGCCCTTTGCCGAGACCTGGGACGTGGCGATCACGCCGCGCCTTGTCGGGGCCTTCGCCTATACCGTGATCGTGCCGGGGCTGCTGGCCACGTGGATCTGGTTCCTGCTGGTGGGGCGGATCGGCGCGGTCAGGGCCGCGACGTTCCACTTCCTCAGCCCGTTCTTCGGCGTGACCATCGCCGCGCTGCTGCTGGGCGAATCCCTTGGCGCGGGCGACCTTCTGGGCGTCGCGATCATCATGGTGGGCATCCTTGCGGTCCAGCTGTCGCGCCAGCCCGCCCCCGTGCGCAAGCGCCCGCCCCCGGCCTAGGCCGCGGGACGGAAGATCGCCGTCGCCGGATCGGGGCGATAGGCATCGCGGTGCCGCAGCGCGTCCTGCGGCAGCTGCCGAAGTGCGTCAAGGATGGCGTCGATCTCGGGCTCGGGGGCGGCCCAGCACAGGTTCAGGCGCGTGAAGCCCGGCTTCTCGATCTCGGCGCCCGACAGGATCGCCTGCCGCAGCCGTTCCGACTGCGCATCGTCGATCCCCAGCAGCCGGTGGACATAGGGGCCCGCGCAGGCGCAGCCGCCCCGCGCCTGGATGCCGCGCAGGTCCGACAGCAGCCGCGTGACGAATTGCTGATGTGCGCCCGCCACGCGGAAGGCCAGGATCGGCAGGCGCGGAACATCCCGGCGGCCCAGCATCGCCAGCCCCGGCACGGCGTCCAGATCGCGCGCCTTTTCCAGCCATCGCGCGTTCCGGTTGTCGATGAAGCGCTGGCCCACGCGATCCTTCAGCGCGAAGACCAGCCCCGCGCGGATGTCGCCCAGCACGTTGGGCGTGCCGCCTTCCTCGCGCGCCTCGACATTGGCGGCATAGTCGTGGCTCGCGGCGTTCACGAAGCGCACGGTGCCGCCGCCCGGCAGGCTGGGCCGCGCGATCCGCACCGCGTCGCGGCGCAGGATCATCACCCCCGATGCGCCCGGCCCGCCCAGGAACTTGTGCGGCGAGGTCACGACCGCATCCATCCCCAGCCCCATGTCTATGGGCAGATAGGGCGCACCCCCGGCATAGTCCCAGACCATCGCCGCGCCCGCCGCCTTGACCATGCGCGTGATGCCCGCCACGCCGGCGATCACGCCGGTCACGTTCGACGCCGCCGACATCGAGACGATGCAGCGCATCCCCGTGTCCAGCGCCTGTGCCAGCGCGACCCTGTCGGGGCCGCCCGCGGCACCCTCGGGCAGCTCGATCACCTCGGCGCCGCTTTCGCGCCAGGGCAGGATGTTCGAGTGGTGTTCATAGGGGCCGATGATCACGCGGCTGCCCGGTCCCGCGCCCAGCAGCTGCACCAGCCGGTTGATGCCCGCCGTGGCCCCCGATCCGCAGAAGATCGCCGCGTGATCCGCCGTGCCGCCCGTGCAGCGCAGGATCTGCGCGCGGGCGGCGCGGCGCATGGCGGTCATGGCGGCGCCGCAATGGCTGGCCTCGGTATGGCTGTTGGCATAACGGGGCAGGATCTCGGTCATGACCAGCTGCTCGATCGGCATCAGCGCGCGGCCCGAGGCGACGTGATCGGCATAGATCATGCGCTTCGGCCCGAACGGCCCCTCGATCGTCAGGTCGTGGCCGATGACCTGTTCATGCAGCCTGTCGGCGGGTCCGGCGATCGCGTGCAGCCTGTCGAAGATGTCCATCGGGGCCTTCCTTCCATGTCTCGTCCCGAAGCATGACCCGGTCTGGCCGCAGAATTGATTTCGTTTTCGACGCAGGATGCGGGTATATCGGGTCGCATGAACGACAAGACGCCCGGATTCGACGAAATCGACCACCGCATCCTGTCCGTCCTGCAGCAGGATGGCAGCGTGTCGCAGCGCGACCTGGCCGAAAGGGTCGGGATGTCGCAGAACGCCTGCTGGCGCAGGTTGCAGCGCCTTCAGCAGGCCGGGGTGCTGAAGGGCAGCCGCGCGGTGATCGACGCGGGCGCCGCGGGGCTGCACCTGACGGTCTTCGTGATGATCCGCACCCGCCACCACGACGACGCCTGGTCGCGGCGGTTCCGCGCCCGCGTCGAATCCATCCCCGAGATCACCGAGCTGCACCGCATCGGCGGCGAATGGGATTACATGGCCAAGCTGGTGACGACCTCGATGGCGGGCTACGACCAGTGCTACAAGGCGCTGACACGCGACATGGATCTTGAACGCGTCACGGGCGTTTTCTCGATGGAGACCATCTTCGAGGCGCGGCCGCTGCGGTTGCCGCGTTGAATTCCACGCAACACCTGCCAGCACGGGGCCCATGCGCGCCGACCAGATCCTGCACCCGACCGAGGCCGGGCTCTATTGTCCGCCCGGCGATTTCTTTATCGACCCCGTCCGCCCGGTTCCGCGTGCGCTGATCACGCATGGGCATGGCGATCACGCGCGGTCGGGCCACGGATCCGTCCTTGCGACCCGCCAGACGCTCGAGATCATGGCCATCCGCTATGGCGAGGATTTCACCCGCACCCGACAGGTGGCCGAGGGGCAGATCCGCGTGGGCGATGTCACCGTCAGCTTTCACCCGGCAGGGCATATCCTCGGATCGGCCCAGATCCGCGTGCGCCCCGACAAGGGGCCGACCATCGTGGTGTCGGGCGATTACTGCCGTGCGCCCAATCCCGTCTGCGCGCCCTACGAGCCCGTGCCCTGCGACGTCTTCGTGACCGAGGCCACCTTCGGGCTGCCGGTCTTCCGCCATCCCGACCCCCTGTCCGAGATGGCCCGCCTGACCGCCAGCATGGCCGAGTTCCCCGAGCGTCCGCACCTGATCGGCGCCTATGCCCTGGGCAAGGCGCAGCGGGTCATATCGCTGGCCCGACAGGCGGGCATCGACGGCCCCATCGCGATCCACGGCGCGCTTCAGCGGCTGTGCGATTACCATGTCGAACAGGGGGTCGAGCTGGGCGAGCTGATCCCCGCCACCGCCGCCGACGTGCCCGCGCAGCTGGTCATCGCGCCGCCCTCGGCCTTTGCCAGCCCCTGGGTCCAGCGGTTCCGCGACCCGGTGATCGGCTTTGCCTCGGGCTGGATGTCGGTCCGCGCCCGCGCCCGCCAGCGCGGTGTGGAGCTGCCGCTGATCGTCAGCGACCATGTCGACTGGCCGCAGGTCACGCGGACCGTCCGCGAACTCGCCCCGTCCGAGCTGTGGATCACCCACGGAAACGAGGACGGCCTGATGCGCTGGTGCGAACTGGAAGGCATCCCCGCCCGCCCGCTGCGCCTTGTCGGATACGAGGATGAACCCGAATGAAGGCATTCGCGCATCTTCTGGAACGGCTGGCCTTCACGGGCGCGCGCAATGCCAAACTGCGGCTGCTGCGGCACTACCTGCAGTCGACGCCGGACCCCGATCGCGGCTGGGCGCTGGCGGCACTGACGGGCGATCTGAAGCTGCGGGCCGTGACGCCACGCCTGCTGCGCGGGCTGATGGCCGAACGGATCGACGAGCAGCTTTTCGCGCTGTCCTACGATTTCGTGGGCGATCTGGCCGAGACCATCGCCCTGCTGTGGCAAGGCGACGGCGACGACGACGTGCCCCTGTCGGATGCCGTGGCGCTGTTGCAGGATACGGGCCGCGCGGGGCTGCCCGCCGCCATCGCCGCGATGCTGGACCGGCTTGGCCCGTCCGAACGCCTGGCCTTCCTCAAGCTTGCGACCGGCAACATGCGCGTGGGCCTGTCCGCCCGCATGGCCCGTATCGCCCTGGCCGAGATGGGCACCCCCGAGGTCGCCGATATCGAGGAGATCTGGCACGGCCTGACCCCGCCCTATGCCCCGCTGTTCGACTGGATCGAGGGCGGCGACCGCCCCGCGCAGGCAGCCCTTGCGCCCTTCCGGCCCGTCATGCTGTCCACGCCGGTCGATCTGGACCAGCTGCAGGGCTTCGATCCCGCCGATTACGTGGCCGAATGGAAATGGGACGGCATCCGCGTGCAGGCGGTGAACGATGGCGGTGTCCGCAAGCTCTATTCCCGCACGGGCGAGGATGTGTCGGGCGCCTTTCCCGACGTGATCGAGGCGCTGAATTTCGACGGCGCGGTCGATGGCGAACTGTTGGTGCGCCGGGGCGACGACATCGCGCCCTTCGGCGATTTGCAGCAGCGGCTGAACCGCAAGACGGTGACCAGGGCGATGCTGGAGAGCCACCCCGCCGGCCTGCGCGTCTACGACCTGCTGGTCTGGCAGGGCCACGACATGCGCCCGCTGCCCCATTCCGAACGCCGCGCCGCGCTGCAGGCGGTCGATTTCGGCAGCGACCGGATCGACGTCTCGCCGCTGCTGCCCTATGCGACATGGGACGACCTGGCCGCCCTGCGCGCCGACCCGCCCAGCCCCGTGATCGAGGGCGTGATGCTGAAGCGCAGCGACAGCGCCTATGTCGGCGGGCGTCCGCGCGGGCCGTGGTTCAAGTGGAAGCGCGATCCGATGATCGTCGATGCGGTCATGCTCTATGCCCAACGGGGGCATGGCAAGCGGTCGGGCTTCTACAGCGATTTCACCTTCGGGTTGTGGGACGGCGATCAGCTGGTGCCGGTGGGCAAGGCCTATTTCGGCTTCACCGACGAGGAGCTGCGAGAGCTGGACCGCTTCGTGCGCAACAACACGACCGAGCGTTTCGGCCCGGTCCGGTCCGTCGCCCCCAAACTGGTGCTGGAGGTCGCGTTCGAGGGGCTGAACGAATCCGCGCGCCACAAGTCGGGCCTCGCCATGCGCTTTCCGCGCATCAGCCGCATCCGTTGGGACAAGCCCGCATCCGAGGCCGACCAGCTGGAAACCCTGAGGGCCATGCTGCCATGACGCTGCCCGACCGTTTCCGCGACTGGTTCGCCGCGCAGGGCTGGGAACCCCATCCCCACCAGCTGCAACTGCTGGAGGCGACGCAGGACAGCCTGCTGATCGCGCCCACGGGCGGGGGCAAGACGCTGGCGGGCTTCCTGCCATCCCTGGTGGAACTGACCGAGCCGCATCGGGGGATGCACACGCTCTATGTCTCGCCGCTCAAGGCGCTGACGGCGGATATCGCGCGCAACCTGTCGCGGCCCGTGGCCGATCTGGGGCTGGACATCCGGATCGAGGACCGGACCGGCGACACCCGCGCGGGTCAGCGTGCCCGCCAGCGGGTCGATCCGCCGCATGTGCTGCTGACCACGCCGGAATCGCTGGCGCTGATGCTGTCCTATGAACAGGCGCCGCGCATCTTCGGCGGGCTGCGCCGCGTGGTGCTGGACGAGTTGCACGCCCTGGCCGAGAACAAGCGCGGCGATCAGCTGATGCTGGCCCTGGCGCGGCTGCGCAGCCTTGCGCCCGATCTGCAGGTGACCGGCCTGTCCGCCACGGTCGAGGATCCGCAGGGCCTGCTGGCCTTCATGGGCGGCGGGCAGGTGATCCATGCCGATCCCGGCCCGGAACCCGACATCGCGATGCTGCCCACGGCCAAGCCCCCGCCCTGGGCCGGTGGCGGGGGGCATTACGCCGTCCGCGACGTGCTGGATCAGGTCCGGCAGGCGCAGACGACGATCATCTTCATCAACACCCGCGCCCAGGCCGAGCTGTTCTTCCAGGCGCTCTGGGCCGTCAACGACGAGAACCTGCCCATCGGGCTGCATCACGGCAGCCTGTCGCGTGAATCCCGCCAGAAGGTCGAGGCCGCGATGGCCGCGGGCGAATTGCGCGCGGTCGTAGCGACGGGCAGCCTGGATCTGGGCATCGACTGGGGTGCGGTCGACCTGGTGCTGCAGGTCGGTGCGCCCAAGAACGTCAAGCGGCTGGTCCAGCGGATCGGGCGGGCGAACCACCGCTACAACGCGCCGTCGCGGGCGCGGATCGTGCCCGCCAACCGCTTCGAGGTGATCGAATGCGTCGCCGCGTTGCAGGCCGTCCGCGAACGCGATCTGGATGGCGACCCGCGCGGGCCGGGGCCGCTGGACGTGTTGTGCCAGCATATGCTGCTGACCGCCTGCGCGGGGCCATTCGATGCCGACGCGCTGTTTGCCGAGATCCGCCGCGCCGGCCCCTATCGCGACCTGACCCGCGCCGATTTCGACGATTGCCTGAACTTCGCGGCGACGGGCGGCTATGCCCTGCGCGCCTATGACCGCTGGCAGCGGCTGATGCAGCGCGACGGGTCGTGGCGGCTGCGCGATCCGCGCGCCGCGCGCGACATCCGCATGAATATCGGCACCATCGTCGAATCCGAGATGCTGCGCGTCCGCATGCGGGGCAGGGGCGGCGCCCCCTTGGGCGAGGTCGAGGAATCCTTCGCCGCGACCCTGCTGCCGGGCGACACCTTCCTGATCGGCGGCCAGACGGTGCGCTACGAGGGGCTGCGCGACATGGTGGTCGAGGTCGTCAAGCAACCCACCAAGGAGCCGCGCATCGCCGTCTTCTCGGGGGTCAAGCTTGCGACCTCGACCCAGCTGTCGCACCGGGTGCAGGCGCTGATCGGGGATCCGGCCCATCACGCATCCCTGCCGCGCGACACGCGCGACTGGCTGGCGCTGCAATCGCAGGTCGGCGGCCTGCCGCGCGATGGAGTCCTGACCAGCGAGAGCTTTGCCCACCAGGGCCGCTGGCACTTTGCGCTGTATGGTTTTGCGGGGCGGAACGCGCTGCAGACCCTGGGCCTGCTGATGACGCGCATGATGGAGGATGCGGGCCTCGGGCCCCTGGGGTTCCTGTCCACCGATTACGCGCTGCTGGTCTGGTCCATCGACCCCGTGCGCGATCCCGCGCCCCTGCTGGACCGCGACGGCCTGCGCGAGGGCCTGGGCGACTGGCTGGCGGGGAACGCGGTGATGAAGCGGACCTTCCGCAACGTGGCCGTCATCGCGGGGCTGATCCAACGCAACCTGCCCGGCACGCGCAAGACGGGGCGTCAGGCCACGTTTTCCAGCGACATCCTCTATGATACGCTGCGACGCTACGACCCGGATCATCTGCTTCTGCGCATCACCGCGCAGGAGGCCCGTCACGGGCTGGTCGATTTCGACCGGATCGAGGACATGCTGGACCGCAACCGACAGATCGACCACCGCATGCTGGACCGCGTGTCGCCGCTGGCAGCGCCCTTGCTGCTGGAAAAGGGCCGGGTTCCCATCGCCGGCAAGGGCCGGGAACGCCTGGCCGAGGAAGAGGCCGCCGCCCTCATGGCCGAGGCGGGGCTGGCGTGATCCATCACGATCTGCACTTCGCGGGCCAGCGGTTCCAGGCGCGGGCATCGGGGGCGCTGTTCTGGCCCGCCCGGCGCTGGCTGATCCTGTCGGACCTGCATCTGGGCAAGTCCGAGCGCATGGCCCGTCGCGGCGGCGCGCTGCTGCCCCCCTACGAGACGCAGGAGACGCTGGACCGCGCCGCGTCGGAAATCGAGGCGACCGATCCCGCGGCCATCGTCAGCCTTGGCGACGGGTTCGACGACGACGCGGCGGGGCGGGCGCTGCCCGACGACATCTGCGCGCGGTTGCAGGCCATGGCACAGGGGCGCGACTGGATCTGGGTACAGGGCAACCACGATCCCGGCCCGATCTGCCCGCGCCTTCCGGGCGCCGCGGTCGCGCAGATCGACGCCGTCCCCGCCCTGCGCCACGAGGCCGCGAACGGTCCGGACATCAGCGGGCATTACCACCCCTGCATCCGGCTGGGCGGCACGCGCAGGCGCTGCTTCCTGATGGGAGAGTCGCACCTGATCCTGCCGGCCTTCGGGGCCTATACCGGGGGCCTGCCGGTCGAGGATCCGGCCCTGCGCGCGCTGGTCCCCAAGGGCATCGCCATCGCCTGCGGATCGCGCGCGCTGCCCGTTCCGGTGGGGCACCGGACCCGTCGCCGCGCATGAGAAAGGGGCCGGGCGCATCACGCGCACCGGCCCCGCCATGATCCCGTCAGGACCGATCAGAAGCGCCAGTTGGCCCCGACCTTGACGGTGCTGTGCGAGACGCTGGCGCGGGTGTCGAAGGTAAAATCATCCAGAGCGAAATCGACAGTTTCGTTGCCAAAATCTCGATACTGATATTCGGCAAAGACCGATAGACGATCGTTCATTAGGCGTTCCACACCCAGACCGGCCGCAATGCCGGTTGAGCTGTAATCCTCCGAGATCGAGCCTTCATCCGAAGAGAAGCTATACTCGAAATCGCCGCGCGCAATTCCAAAAGTACCATAGATCAACGTTTGGGGATCCAGAAGATAGCCGGTCTTCGCGACAAGGGCGATGACGTTTTTCATATCGTTCTCGGCCTCGACCTCGGCATCGAACAACAGGATGTCGCGGCTCTTATCGACAGAGCCGAATTGAGCGCTCAGCTCGGGGCCAAAGATCCAGTTGCCGCGCTGCCAGCGATAACCTGCATGGATGCCGCCAGTCACGCCGTTGACGCCGACATCGCCCAGCCCACTTTCCTCGCGCAGCAGCGTATCATCTCGGTAAGCGCGCAGGCCGATCTCGTCATCGGTGCCGCCGACATAGCCGAGCGAGCCGCCGACATAGGCGCCGGTCCAGGCGGATGCGACGGGCTCGGGGGCTGCGATCACGGGCGCGGTCTCCAGCACCGGGGCGACGGCGCCGCCTGCCTGGGCCGTGGCGGCTGCTGCAAGGGTGATGGCAAGGGCTGCGGCGCCCGGCTTGAACTTCGAGGTCATCGTCATCTCTCCTGGAACGCTGCGCCTGATGGCCGCCAGACGGAATTGTAGGTGTGATCGCAGGTATGGCCCGATCCTAGCCGAGGACAAGCGGAATGTCGCGCGCCTCAGGGTTGTATTAAAGGACATGGCCCGATTCTTCAGGCGAATTCAGCGCCCTCGGGCAGGGCCTGCGACATTTCTGCAACGAGCGCCTTCACCCAAGCGTCACATGGCGGCGCTAAAGCCTGCCCGGAAGCCCGCGCGACGGGCGACTCAGAGAATGGAGCGAGCCATGACCGACCGCCAGCAGACACGCCTTTCGGCAGATGACTGGGACGAGCTGAACTTCCCCCGTCCCGAGGTGCAGGAATTCGACCGCGTGGTCGAGCGCGCGATCTCGCGTCGCGGCTTCCTGGGCGGTGCGCTGGCCTTCGGCTCGGGTGCGGCCGTCATGGGCAGCGCGTTCCTGAAGGCCAGCCCCGCGCTGGCGCAGCAGGCCGCGCGCTTCCCCTTCGAACAGATCGCCGCGCAGACCGACGCGACCATCCACGTCCCCGAGGGCTACAGCTGGAAAACCCTGGTGCGTTGGGGCGATCCGCTGTTCTCGGACGCGCCGGAATTCGACGCGGCCAAGGGCATCCCGACCGAAGGTTCGGACCGCGTCTTCGGCGAGAATACCGACGGCATGGAAGCCTTCGAGGTCGAGGGTCGTCAGCTTCTGGCGGTGAACAGCGAATACGTGAACACCGACATCAACCTGCCCGAGAATGCCGACGGGCTGGCCGCATCCGCCGATGACGTGCTGCGCCTGCAGAACTTCCAGGGCGTCACCGTCATGGAAGTGGCCGAGGGCGAGGATGGCTGGGCCGTCGTGGTCGACAGCCCCTACAACCGCCGCATCACGCATCTGACGCAGATGACGATGGACGGCCCCGCCGCTGGTCACGAGCTGCTGCGCACCGAGGCCGACCAGACCGGCATGGCGCCTCTGGGCACGTTCAACAATTGCGGTTCGGGTCGCACGCCCTGGGGCACGTACCTGACCTGCGAAGAGAACTTCAACGGCTATTTCGGCGCCTCGGGCGAGATGCCCACGGACGAGAAGACGGCTGCGGGCTATGGCCGCTATGGCATCAGCGCCGAGGGTTCGGGCTACGAGTACCACAAGTACGACGCCCGCTTCGACGTGACGGCGAACCCCAACGAGCCGCATCGCGCGGGCTATATCGTCGAGATCGACCCGGCAGACCCGGAATCGACCCCCGTCAAGCACACCGCGCTTGGCCGCTTCAAGCACGAGAACGCTGCCGCGGTCGTGGCCAAGGACGGCAAGGTCGTCGTCTACATGGGCGACGACGAACGTGGCGAATTCATGTACAAGTGGGTCAGCCGCGACACCTACGAGGAAGGTGGCGACACGTCCTCGCTGCTGTCCGAGGGCACGCTGTTCGCCGCGAAGTTCAACGACGACATGACCGGCGAATGGCTGGCCCTGACGCCCGAGACCACCGGCATGGAGGCCGCCGAGATCGCGATCTTCACCCGCATGGCCGCATCGGCCGCCGGTGCCACCACGATGGACCGCCCCGAGTGGATCGCCGTGAACCCGACCGCCCCCGAGGCCTATTGCTGCCTGACGAACAACAGCAAGCGTGGCGCGGATGCGACCAATGCCGGCGGCGACGACATGAGCACCAACGCCCCCAACCCGCGCGAGACGAACGAATACGGCCAGATCGTGCGCTGGCGCCCGGTGGATCAGGACCACGCCGCGGACGGGTTCGAATGGGATCTGTACGTGATGGCGGGCAACCCGACCGTTCACAAGGACGGCCCCTATGCGGGCACCGACAACATCAACGCGGGCAACCTGTTTAACTCGCCCGACGGGATGCAGATCGACTCGACCGGCCTCATCTGGATCCAGACCGATGGCGACGATTCGAACGAGGGCGAGTTCGCGGGCATGGGCAACAACCAGATGCTGGCGGGCGACCCCGAGACCGGTGAGATCCGCCGCTTCCTGACCGGGCCGAACGGGTCCGAGGTCACCGGCCTGACCTGGTCGGCGGACAAGCGCACGATGTTCGTGGGCATCCAGCACCCCGCCGCGCCCTTCCCGGACGGCGAAGGCAGCCTGCCGCGTTCGGCGATCGTGGTGGTCAAGCGCGACGACAACGCACTGGTCGGCTGAGGCCGGATCTTGCCGGAATGCGAAGGGGGCGCGGGTGACCGCGCCCCCTTTTGGTCAGGGTGCCGCGCAGTCCTGCGCCTGCCACAGCCGGATCGGTCGGTCGCCTTCCGGCAGGTCGTGGCATTCGCCCGCCGCGCACAGGCGCCAGCCGCCGCCCGTGGCCCCCGACGCGCCCAGCAGCACCTGCGCCACGGGCGGGGTATCGGGTTCCCACCACCACGCGCCGTCGCGCAGCACGGCGTCGGGGGCAGGCTCCATCCCGGCACCCGATCCGGTGATGCGGGCCTCGACCGGGGCAAGCCCGGCCTCGGTCGCCTGCCAGCGCTCCCACCAGCGGGTCCGTTCCACCGAATGGGTCCATTCCAGCGTGAAACCGGGGGCGGCCAGCGTCAGGACCGCCGCCCCCGCGGCAACGCAGATCACCGCGCCTTGCGCGTGCGCAGGACATGCGCCGCGAGGAAGGCCGCGGCCAGCCCGAAGCCGATCTGGTCGGACAGGGGCATCGCCAGGATCAGCGACACGCCACCCGCCATCGCCAGCAGCCGTTCGGGAATGGTCGTGCGGTTCAGGAAGAAGCCCACGACGGCGATCCCCCACAGCCCGATCCCCAGAACGGTCTTGAGCAGCACATAAGCCACCTCGACCGGATAGCCCCAGGCCTCGGCGATGGCGCCCCCGTCCTGCAGCATCAGCGAGGGCGTGTAGACGGCCATGAACGGGATGATGAAGCCCGCAGCCGCCAGCCGGATCGCCTGCAACGAGATCTTCAGCCCCGGCGCCTTGGCGATCGGTCCCGCCGCGAAGCAGGCCAGCGCCACCGGCGGCGTCAGGTCGGCCATGATCCCGAAATAGAAGACGAACATGTGGCTGACCAGCAGCGGCACGCCCAGTTCCAGCAGCGCCGGCCCCGCCAGCGACGAGGTGATGATGTAGTTGGGGATCGTCGGGATCCCCATCCCCAGCACCAGGCAGGTCAGCATGGTCAGGAACAGCGACAGGAACAGGTTGTTCTCGCCAATGGCGATGATCGCGCCGATGAAGGTGGACGCGATGCCCGTCAGGGTCAGCGTGCCGATGACGACGCCGACGATGGCGCAGGCCATGCCCACGGGCAGGGCGTTGCGCGCGCCCTGCGCCAGCGCGTCGCGCACGATGCCGATGGTCGGGCGCGTGCCCTGGAACAGCGCGCAGGCCAGGATCAGCGTCGCGATGACGATGACCAGCAGGTTGATCCCGAACTTCAGGAACGCCGCGCAGGCAAGGCCCAGTGCCACCCAGAAGACCATGCGGAAGGCCTGCGGCCCGATCATGGCGGCCAGCGGCGTGCCCAGGATCAGCACGGTCACCAGCGCCAGGCCCATCGTGCCCGCGAAGATCGGCGTGTAGCCCGCGAACAGCAGGTAGACCAGCGCCGCCAGCGGCAGCACCAGCGGCCATTGCGACCGGACGGCGTGCCAGGGGTTCGGCAGGCTGTCCTTGGGCAGGCCGCGCAGGTTGTCGCGCCCGGCCTGCAGCCAGACCATCCAGAAGACCACGCCGAAATACAGCACCGCCGGGACGATGGCCGCCTTGACGACCGAGGCATAGGGGACGTTCAGCGTCTCGGCCATGATGAAGGCCACGGCGCCCATGACCGGCGGCATGATCTGCCCGCCCATGGATGCCGTCGCCTCGACCCCGCCCGCGAAGGCGGCCTTGAACCCCGATTTCTTCATCATCGGGATGGTGAACTGCCCCGAGGCGACCACGTTGGCGACCCCCGACCCCGAGATGGTGCCCATCAGCGCCGAGGACAGCGTGGCGACCTGCGCGGGTCCGCCCCGCACGCCGCCCACCAGGCCAAGCGCGAAATCGTTGAACAGGTTCAGCATCCCCGCCCGTTCGAGGAAGGCCGCGAAGACCACGAAGATGAAGATGTAGGCGCTGCTGACATAGATCGGGCTGCCATAGATGCCCTCGGTCCCGAAGGCGAAATGCTCCACGATCTGGTCATAGCCGTATCCGCGATGGATGAAGGGCGGCGGCAGGTGCTGGCCGAAGAAGCAATAGGCCAGGAAGATCGCCGCGATCACCGCCAGCGGCCAGCCCATCAGGCGGCGCGCGCCCTCGAAGACCAGCACGACCAGGATCGTGCCCATCACCAGGTCCATCTGCGTCAGGAACCCGGTGCGGCGGATCAGGTCGTTGTATTCGACCCAGTTGTAGACCCCGGTCGAGAAGCCCAGCAGCCCCAGGGCCCAGAACAGCGCCTGCGTCGTGCGGGTCCTGGCCAGAAGGTTGCCGATCAGGCCGAAGCCCAGAAGCAGCAGGAAGCCCACATGCATGGCGCGGACGACCTGGCTGGGCAGGGTGCCGTAACCCGCCGCCCAGAGTTGAAAGAGGGAAAAGGCCACGGCCAGCCAGAAGGCCACGCGGCCCATCAGGCCCTCGCCGAAGCCCGGCGGCAGACCTTCCGAGACTTCGGCCTCGGCATGGGGATCCAGACGAGTCGCCTCGTCGGTCAGGGGTGCGGACATGGGGGTCTCCAGGAAAGATGGCCCCGCGCGTCACGGCGCGGGGCCCTGGGGCATCACTCGATGATGCCGATTTCGCGATAGTAGCGCTCGGCGCCCGGATGCAGCGGGATCGAGACGCCCTCGACGGCGCCCTCGGGGGTGATCCCCTCGGCGGCGGCATGGGCCGAACGCATGCGGTCCAGGTTCTCGAACAGCTGCTTGGTCATCTGGTAGGCGGTTTCCTCGCTGACGCCCTCGTGGGTGATCAGCATGTTGCCCACGGCGGCGGTCGGAACGTCGGCATCCTGCCCGTTATAGGTGCCGGCGGGGATCACCGCGGGCGCATAGGGCGCGCCGATGCTGGTCACGACCTCTTCGGGAATGGCGACCAGGTTGATGTCGTGGGTGGCCGACAGGTCCTTGATGAAGGCGACGCCCAGCCCCGAGGATTGCAGCGTGGCCTCCAGCTGGCGGTTCTTGATCAGCTCGGCCGATTCCGCGAAGGGCAGGTATTCCACCTTGCCCAGGTCGTCATAGGACATGCCGCCCGCCGCGAAGATCGCGCGCGCGTTCAGCTCGGTCCCCGATGCGGGTGCGCCGACGGACAGGGTCTTGCCCTTCAGATCCTCGAGCGTCTCGGCGCCGGTCGAGGCGTCCGCGACGATCTGGATATAGTTCGGATAGATGGCGGCAAGCGCGCGCAGTTCCTTCAGGGGGCGCGGGAAGCCCGCTTCCTCGTTGCCCTCCCATGCCATCTGCACGGAATCGCCCAGGGCAAAGCCCAGCTCGCCCCGGCCCTGCGCCAGCAGGTTCAGGTTCTCGACCGAGGCCTTGGTCGACTGCACCTGCGTGCGCGCGCCCTCGATCGTGTCCGCATAGATCTCGGACAGGGCAACGCCCATCGGATAGTAGACCCCCGAGGTGCCGCCGGTCAGCACGTTGATGAATTCCTGCGATTGCGCCAGCGGCGCGCTGGCCATCAGCGACAGGGCCGCGGCCGGAAGGGTCGCTGCGATGCGTTTGATCATGTCGGTATCCTCCCAATGATACTGCGCGCAGGGTAGCGATATTTCGCCCAACGGAAAGCCCGAAGGCCGGGGGCGCTGGAAATCATGGAACAGTTGAGCCACATCCAAAGGCACAACCCTGAAAGGAACGCCATGACCGTCGCGACCGATGCCGAACGACTGATGCTGGACCTCGTGAACGGGGCGCGGGCCGATGCGGGGCTGGACGCGCTGACGCTCGAGACGCATCTGAACGCATCGGCGGACGCCCATAGCGACTGGATGCTGGCGCAGGACGTCTTCTCGCATACGGGGGCGGGGGGCAGTTCGGCGACCGACCGGATGCGCGATGCGGGGTTCGATCTGTCGGGCGCGTGGATGACGGCCGAGAACCTGGCCTTCGTCAGCATCGACGGCGACGGCTCGCTGGCGGACGAGATCGCGACCCTGCACCGCAACCTGATGAACAGCGACGGCCATCGCGCCAACATCCTGGACCCCGACCTGACCCTGGTCGGCATCGGGCTGCAGGTGGGCGAATATGACGGTCATCGGGTGCTGATGGCCACGCAGAACTTCGCCCGCACCGATGGCGAGGTCGTGCTGGACCTTGGGCAGGGCGTCACTATCGCCGAGGCCGACGCGCCCGGCATGTTCGTCGCGGGCGTCGATCGCGGTTCCTGGGAGGACCAGAACCCCGATGCGACGGGCGGCGTGTCCCAGGCGGCCGACGACCTGCGCCTGAACGGCGGCGACAACCAGGTCGCGGGGATGGGCGGCAACGACTGGATCGCGGGATTTGCGGGCCATGACACCCTGTCGGGCGGTGCGGGCAACGACCGCCTTGCAGGCGGTGCGGGCTTCGATTCGATGATGGGGGGCGATGGCCACGACCGGCTGGCGGGCGGTGACGGGGCCGACTGGCTTGCGGGCAATCGCGGGGCGGATCACCTGCGCGGCAATGCGGGCCACGACAAGCTGTTCGGCGGCAACTGGCACGACCGGCTGGATGGCGGGCTGAATGCCGACACGCTGCATGGCGGGAACGGCAACGACGTTCTGAACGGCGGGCAGGGCTTCGACCGGCTCTTTGGCGGGGCGGGGCAGGACACGCTGGCCGGCGGCTCCGAGGCGGATGTGATGTCGGGCGGCGCGGGTGCCGATGTCTTCGTCATCAAGCAGGGCGACGGGCATGACCGCATCACCGATTTCGGCAACGGGGCCGACCGGCTGTTCGTCGACGCCGACCTGATCGGCGACGATGTGGCGGGCTTCGTCGCGGATCGCATCACCGACACCGGCAGCGGTGTCCGCATCGATTTCGGCGGCGGCGACCTGCTGGTGCTGGAGGGTGCGGACCTGACCGTCGCGGATGTCGCGGACGACATCTTCCTGGTCTGAGCTACGGGTCGGCTCAGCCGAAGGCCCGCCCCAGATAGTCCCGCAGCGCGGGTGGCGGATCGCGCAGCAGGTCCCGCGTGGGCTGCGGCGCGTGACAGCGCCCGTCCTGAACGACGATGGTATCATGCGCGAAGTCCAGCGCGTCCTGCGGATCATGCGTGACCATCAGCATCAGCGCGCCGGTCTCGGACCCGATGCGGTCCAGCAGGTCCAGCATCTCGGATTTCAGGGCGGGCCCGAGGGCGGCGAAGGGCTCGTCCAGCAGCAGGATGGGCCGCGCCCGCAGCAGCACGCGGGCCAGCGCGACGCGGCTTTGCTGGCCGCCCGACAGGCTGGCGGGCAGGCGGTTCTCGAACCCCTCCAGCCCGACATCCGCGATGGCGCGGGCCACGCGGTCGCGCTGATCGCGCGACAGGCGCAGATCCGGGCGCAGGCCCAGCCCGACATTGCTTGCGACATCCAGATGCGGGAACAGGTTCTGGTCCTGGAACAGCACCGACAGCGGGCGCTTGCCCGGGGGAATGGCGGTCAGGTCCCGCCCCTCCCATGCGATGCGGCCCCGGTCCGGCGTCAGGAACCCCGCGATCAGCGACAGAAGCGTGGTCTTGCCCGCCCCCGACGGTCCGATCACGGCGATGCGCCCGCCGGGCTGCAGGTCCAGGTCGGCTGCGAATTCCCACCCCTCGCGGTGCAGGACGATGTCGCGGCATTCAAGCAAGGCGGCCTCCTCGGTCGAAGATCCAGAACAGCGCGAAGCTGATCGCCATCAGCAGGACGGCGGCGGCGCTGGCATCCGCCATCCGGTAGCTGGTCATCAGCTGATAGAGCTTCAGCGGCAGCGTCGGCTGATCGGTGGAAAACAGCGCGATCACCCCCAGGTCGCCCATCGCCAAGGCCGCCGCAAGGCCGCCCGCGAAGCCGACGGGCCGCGCCAGTCGTGGCAGCACCAGCAAACGCAGCCGCGCGATGCCGGTCATGTCCAGCGATGCGGCCAGCCGCCCGTAATCCTGCTGCATGGTCCGCGCGGCGGGGATCAGCGCCCGCAGCGCGAAGGGCAGGGCCATCATCGCGTTCACGCCCACCGTGACCGGCAGGGCCAGCGCCTGCGCGCCTGCCACGTCGCGCAGCAGGATGAACAGCCCCGTACCCAGTACCAGCGGCGAGGCGACCAGCGGCAGCATGCCCGCCCCCTCGACCCACCCCGAGGGGCGGCGCGCAAGGTGCAGCGCCATGATCAGCGCGACCGACAGCGTCAGCAGGGCCGAGATGACGGCCATCACCACCGACCGGATCGCGGCGGTCCAGACCTCGGCGGGCAGGTCGGGGATGGCGGGCAGGCCGCGCAGGGTGACGGCCCCGATGGGCCACAGCAGAAAGGCCGCGGCCAGCGCGATGGCCAGCGCATCGGTGCCCTGCCGCCAGCCCGCCGGGCCGCGCCAGGTGACGCGGTCGTCGCGCCCCGCGCCGAAGCTGGCGGGCACGGCGATCCAGCGCGTGGCCAGAAGCGCCGCCACGCAGATCGCGATCTGGATCAGCCCCAGAAGCGCGGCCTTGGACAGGTCGAAATCGAAGCGGAACGCCTGGTAGATCGCCAGCTCGACCGTGGTGGCGCGCGGTCCCCCGCCAAGCGCCAGCGCGACCGTGAAGCTGGTCAGGCACACAAGGAACACCGCCAGCCACGCGCCGGGCAGCACGGCCCGCAGCATGGGGCGCTCCAGGTGGCGCGAAATGTCGCGCGGCGCGAAGCCCAGGCTGTCGGCCAGGCGGAAACGCTCGGACGGGATGGCCTGCCAGCCCTGCAGGACCAGCCGCACGGACAGGGGCAGGTTGAAGAACACATGCGCGAGGATCACCCCCTGCCAGCCATAGACGCTGATCTCGGGCAGAGACAGCGCGCGCAGGGCGTCGTTGATCGCGCCCTGACGCCCGAAGACCGCGACAAGGCCCATGATCGCCACGATCACCGGCAGGATGAAGGGCGCGCCCAGCAGAGTGACCAGCAGCCCGCGCCCCCAGAACCGCCGTCGCGCCAGCGCGCGCGCCACCGGCACCGCCAGCAGCGCGGAAATCGTGGCCGACAGCGCCGCCTGCCAGATGGTGAAGCGCACCGCCCGCCAGTCCCAGGACGACAGGCCCGACAGCCCCTCGGCCTGCCATGCGACGGCGGCCAGGGTCCCCAGGATCAGCAGGGCCAGCCCCGCCGCGATGGCGGGGCCCGCACTCAGCCGGAAAAGGCGCGCAGCCATTCGTCCAGCGCGGGTTCGCGCATTTCCTCGGCCTTGTCCTCGGGCTGGAAGAAGGTCTTGTCGGGGCGCGGCAGGTCGCGCATGACCTGCGGCCAGTCGTCCTGCGGCAGCTTGGCGGGCAGGGACCAGTTGGCCAGCGGAATCGTCGCCTGGAAGTCGGGGGTCAGGATCCAGTCCATGAAGTCCTGCGCCAGTTCCGGCTGATCGGTCGATGCGACCTGCGCGGCCAGTTCGGCCATCAGGTAATGCCCCTCGGGAAAGATCGCGGCCTTCTTGGCCGGGTCGTCCTCGGCCTCGATGTGATAGGCGGGCGAGGTGGTGTAGGACAGGACCATGTCCACCTCTCCCTCGGTAAACAGACCATAGCTCTCGGACCAGCCGCGCGTCACGGTCAGCACCTTGGGGGCCAGCTTCTCCCATGCCTCGGGGGCGTTCTCGCCATAGACGGACTTCACCCACAACAGCAGCGCCAGCCCCGAGATCGAGCTGCGCGGATCCTGGATCGCGATCTTCAGATCGTCCGGCGCGTCCAGCAGTTCCTCGAAGCTGGCGGGCGGGTTTTCCAGCCGCGTCTCGTCATAGACGAAGGCGGTTTCGCCCCAGTTGTAGGGCAGGAACACCTCGTCGGTCCATTCGACGGGCAGCGACAGGTCGGACGTGTCCTGGCCATGCGGCGCGAACAGGCCCGATGCGCGGGCGCGCGCGGTCACGTCGGTGTTCAGGCCGAAGACGATGTCGGCCTCGGTTCCCTCGCCCTCCAGCATGATGCGGGGCAGGATGTCGCCGGTCACGAATTGCAGGTCGCAGTCGCAGAAGGCCTCGAAGCCTTCCTCGATCTTCGGGCCGGGGCCCCATTCGCTGGCGATGTAATCGCCGGCATAGACGGTCAGGACGGGCTTGTCCTGCGCCATGGCGGGTCCCGCGGCCAGTAGCGCGCTCAGGATCAGGGGGGTTCTCATCGCTCTCCTCCTTGGCAATGTCACGAAAGGAAAGAGGTGCGGCACCTTCCCTCCGCCGGTCTGAACCGGATCAGGTTCTGCGGGTCCGCGTCGCGCGTCTCAGCCCATCCGAAGGGCACCCCGAGGTCGGACCGAATGTAGTGGTTTCGCAGGGTTGCGCAAGCGGCTAGAAACGGGCGCGACACGGCGCAAGGACCCGACATGAGCGATCAGCCCACCCCGATGATGGCCCAGTACCTGGCAATCCGCGAGGCGAATCCGGGTGCGCTGCTGTTCTATCGCATGGGCGATTTCTACGAGATGTTCTTCGAGGATGCCGTCGCCGCCGCCGCCGCGCTGGACATCGCGCTGACGAAACGCGGCACGCATCTGGGCGAACCGATCCCGATGTGCGGCGTGCCGGTCCATGCGGCCGAAAGCTATCTTCTGACGCTGATCCGCAAGGGGTTCCGCGTGGCCATCGCCGAACAGATGGAGGACCCCGCCGAGGCCAAGAAGCGCGGCAGCAAATCCGTCGTCGCCCGCGACGTCGTCCGGCTGGTCACCCCTGGCACCCTGACCGAGGAGACGCTGCTGGAGGCCCGGCGCCACAACTTCCTTGCGGCCTTCGCGCAGGTCCGCGACGAAGGCGCGCTGGCCTGGGTCGACATCTCGACCGGGTCGTTCCAGGTCATGGAATGCCCGCTGCCCCGCCTTGCGCCCGAACTGGCACGCCTGTCCCCGCGCGAGGTGCTGGCCGCCGAAGGCGCGGGGCTGGACGAGCTGATCGAGGATGCCGGCGCGGCGCTGACCGACCTGCCCGCCTCCTGCTTCGACAGCGCCGCGGGGTCGCGCCGGCTGGCCGCGCTCTATGGGGTCGAGACGCTGGACGGGTTCGGCAGCTTCTCGCGGTCCGAGCTGGCGGCGATGGGCGCCATCGTCGAATACCTGGAGCTGACGCAGAAGGGCCGCCTGCCGCTGATGCGCCCGCCCATGCGCGAACGCGCGGGCGGCGCGGTGCAGATCGACGCATCGACGCGGCGCAACCTGGAACTGACGCAGGCCCTGTCCGGCGGGCGCGAGGGGTCGCTGCTGGCGGCCATCGACCGCACCGTGACGGCAGGCGGCGCGCGCCTGCTGGAACGCCGCGTCAGCGCGCCCTCGCGCGATCTGGCGGTGATCCATGCGCGCCACGATGCAGTCGAATCGCTGGCGGACGACGCGCGGCTGACGGCGGATCTGCGCAGCGCCCTGTCGCGTGCGCCCGACATGGACCGCGCCCTGTCGCGGCTGGCGCTGGAACGCGGCGGGCCGCGCGACCTGGCCGCGATCCGCGCGGGCCTGACGCAGGCCGCGGCCATCGCGGACCGCCTGCCGGACGATGCGCCGCCGCTGCTGCTGGAGGCCGCCACCGACCTGCGCGGCCATGACGACCTGATCGACCTGCTGGACCAGGCGCTGGTGGCCGAGCCGCCGCTTCTGGCCCGCGACGGCGGCTTTGTCGCGACCGGCCACGATGCCGACCTGGACGAGACCCGCCGCCTGCGCGACGAGGGGCGCGGCGTCATCGCGGGGATGCAGGCCGATTACGCCGCACTGGCGGGCATCGGCAGCCTGAAGATCAAGCACAACAACGTGCTGGGTTACTTCATCGAGACGACGACCACCCATGCCGACCGGATGCGCACGCCGCCCCTGTCGGAAACCTTCATCCACCGCCAGACGACCGCGAACCAGATCCGCTTCACCACGGTCGAGCTGTCGGAGCTGGAGACCCGCATCCTGAACGCCCGCGACCGCGCGCTGGAGATCGAGCGCGGTATCTTCGACATGCTGCGCGGGGCCGTTCTGGATGCCGCCCCCCGGATCGGGCAGGCCGCCCGCGCCCTGGCCGAGATCGACCTGGCGGCCGCCTTTGCCGACATCGCCACGGGTGAGGGCTGGGTCCGCCCGCGCGTGGACGAAAGCCGCGCCTTCGTCATCGAAGGGGGCCGCCACCCGGTCGTGGAACGCGCGCTCAAGCGCAAGTCCGAAAGCTTCGTCGCCAACGATTGCGACCTGACCACAGGCGGCACGCCCGCGATCTGGCTGCTGACCGGCCCGAACATGGCGGGCAAATCGACCTTCCTGCGCCAGAACGCCCTGATCGCGGTCCTTGCGCAGGCCGGGGCCTTCGTGCCCGCACGATCCGCCCATATCGGCATGGTCAGCCAGCTTTTCAGCCGCGTTGGCGCCGCCGACGACCTGGCGCGCGGCCGGTCCACCTTCATGGTCGAGATGGTGGAAACCGCGGCCATCCTCAACCAGGCCGACGACCGCGCGCTGGTGATCCTGGACGAGATCGGTCGCGGCACCGCGACCTGGGACGGGCTGTCCATCGCCTGGGCCGTGATGGAGCATCTGCACGCCGCCAATCGCTGCCGCGCGCTGTTCGCGACCCATTACCACGAGATGACGGCCCTCAGCGCCAAGCTGGACGGGGTCGAGAACGCCACCGTCACCGTCCGCGAATGGGAGGGAGAGGTGATCTTCCTGCACGAGGTGCGCAAGGGGGCCGCCGATCGCAGCTATGGCGTGCAGGTCGCGCGGCTGGCGGGGCTGCCCGCCAGCGTCGTCGAACGCGCGCGCCACGTGCTGGACACGCTGGAGACCGGCGCCCGCGAAGGCGGCGCACGCCCCGCCGCCCTGATCGACGAGCTGCCGCTGTTCCGCGCCGCACCCCCGCCACCCCCCGCGCCGCGCGTCTCGGCACTGGACGGACGCCTGAAGAAGGTGCATCCCGACAGCCTGTCCCCGCGCGAGGCGCTGGACCTGATCTACGAACTCAAGGCCCTGACCGAGGAGACCGCCCCGTGAGCATCAATACCTTCGGCCGTGAATTCCGCTTCACCACCTGGGGCGAAAGCCACGGGCCCGCACTGGGCGCGACCGTGGACGGCGTGCCGCCGGGCGTCCCCCTGGACGAGGGCTTCATCCAGACCTTCCTGGACCGCCGCCGCCCCGGCACCAGCAAGCACACCACGCAGCGCCGCGAGGCCGATCAGGTCCGCATCCTGTCGGGCGTCTTCGAGGGGCTGACCACCGGCACGCCGATCCAGCTGATGATCGAGAATACCGACCAGCGGTCCAAGGATTACGGCGATATCGCGACCAGCTTCCGGCCCGGTCACGCGGACATCACCTATCACCTGAAATACGGGCATCGCGATTATCGCGGCGGGGGGCGCTCCAGCGCGCGGGAAACGGCGGCGCGGGTCGCGGCGGGCGCGGTCGCGCAGGCCGTCCTGCGTCACCTGCTGCCGGATCTGAAGATCATCGGCTACATGGTCCAGATGGGCGAGATGCGCCTCGATCCCGCGCGTTTCGACGCGGATGCGATCGACGGCAACCCGTTCTTCCTGCCCGATGCGGAAGGCGCGCTGGCCTGGTCGGATTACCTGGACGGGATCCGCAAGGCGCAGGACAGCGTCGGCGCCGCGATCGAGGTGATGGTGCAGGGCTGCCCGCCGGGGCTGGGTGCACCCGTCTATGCCAAGCTGGACACCGATCTGGCCGCCGCGATGATGTCGATCAATGCCGTAAAGGGCGTCGAGATCGGCGAGGGGATGGCCGCCGCTGCCCTGCGCGGCACCGACAATGCCGACGAGATCCGCATGACCGATGACGGCCCCGAATTCCTGTCGAATCACGCGGGGGGCATCCTTGGGGGCATCTCGACCGGGCAGGACATCGTGGTGCGCTTCTCGATCAAGCCGACCAGCTCGATCACGACGCCGCGCCGCTCGATCAATTCGCGCGGCGAAGAGATCGACCTGATCACCAAGGGCCGTCACGACCCCTGCGTGGGCATCCGCGCCGTGCCAGTGGCCGAGGCGATGGCGGCCTGCGTCATCCTCGACCACCTGCTGCTGGACCGCGCGCAGACGGGCGGCCAGCGCGGCACCATCGGCTAGCGGTTCAGGAAGGCATCGACCTCGGCGCGGGTGGGGATCGCATCGCCCGCGCCCTGACGCGTGACCTGCAGCGCGGCTGCGGCTGCGGCCAGCCGCAGGGCCGCCGGAATGTCGTCGCCCTGATCCAGCGCCGCCGCGAAGAAGCCCGCGAAGGTGTCGCCCGCCCCCGTCGTGTCCACCGGCGTGACGGGGAACGAGGGCTGCGCATGGGTCTGCCCGGTCCTCAGGTCGCGATATTCCGCACCCGCCGCGCCCTTGGTGATCAGCAGCCCCGCCACCGGCAGATCGCCGGGTTCGGCCGCGAACAGCTGCGCGGCCTCGTGTTCGTTCATCGCAAGTATGTCGGCATGGGGCAGGATCGCGCGCACCGCGTCGATATCGAAGGGGGCCGCGGAATAGATCACGCGTGCGCCGCGTTCGCGGGCCTTGCGGGCGGCTGCCACCTGGGCGTTCGTTTCATTCTGCAGAAGCAGCGTGTCGCTGTGGCCCATTGCGTCCAGCGCGGATGCGACCCCATCTTCGGGGATGGCGCAGTTCGCGCCGGGATGGATGACGATGGCGTTCTCGGCCCGGGCATCCAGCAGGATGATCGCATGGCCCGTGGCCTGGTCCGGCAGATGCGCGACGCCCGCGACATCGACCCCGGCATCGCGCAGCCGGTCCAGCGCCCATTCGCCGCCCGTGCCCATCGCGCCCAGGTGATGCGTCGCGGACCCCGCCCGCGCGGCGGCGACCGACTGGTTCGCGCCCTTGCCGCCCAACCCCTCGGAATAGCCGCGCGAGGCCAGTGTCTCGCCGGGTTTGGGCAGGCTGTCCAGCCTGTAGACATGGTCGATGTTGATCGACCCCAGATTCCAGATGGCCATGTGATCCTCCGCTTGTCGGTATCGGTTTTGCGGATGACGGGCGGGCCTGTCCAGCCATGAAAAAACGCGCCCCGGAGGCCGGGGCGCGTCATGTCGTTCAGGCAAGGGGCGGGATCAGCCCTTCAGCTTGTCCTTATGCGGTGCCCAGATGCGCTTGTTGGTCATGTACAGCAGACCCGCCAGCACGATCAGGAACAGCACGCCGACCAGGCCCACCATCTTGCGATCCATCATCTTCGGCTCTGCCGTCCACATCAGGAAGGCCGCCACGTCGGTCGCCATCTGGTCGACCGTGGCCGGGGTGCCGTCCTCGTAGGTGACGCGGTCATCCGACAGGGGCGGGGCCATGCTGATCCAGCCGCCTGCAAATGCTTCGTTGCCATAGAGCAGCGTGCCCGCCTGTTCCTGCTGTTCCCCGGTATAGCCGGTCAGCACGGCGTGGATGTATTCCGGGCCGCCGATGCCGCGGAAGAACTGGTTCAGGCCGGTGCCGTAGGGGCCGTGGAAACCCGCGCGCGCCTTGGCCATCAGCGACAGGTCCGGCCCCATGCCCTGGCCGGTGACGGCCGGGAAGTGGTCGGTCGGCAGACGGTCGCGTTCTTCCTGCGTGTCCTCGTCGAAGATCGGCAGCAGGTTCTGCGCATAGGCGCGAACCTGGTCCTCGGGCAGGCCGGGGCCGCCATCGTCGGACAGGGTGCGGATCGGGACGAACTTCAGGCCGTGGCAGGCCGAGCAGACCTCGGTATAGATCTGGAGACCGCGCTGCAGCTGGAACTGGTCGAAGCTGCCGAACGGGCCTTCGAAGCTGTACGAGATATCCTCGATATGCGCCGCGCCATGGCTGTCGCCGTGGTCGTCAGCGTGGTCGTCGCCATGCCCTTCGGCGTGGTCGTCACCGTGGTCATCGCCGTGATCCTCGGCATGATCGTCCGCATGGGCGGCCTCGTCGCCCTCGACCTCGTCATGGGACGCGGCTTCGGCGGTGTCCTCGGTCGCCTCGGTCTGGGCGGGGTCCGCCGCGACCTCGTCGCTTGCGGCTTCGGCTGCGGGCTCTCCCTCGGCTGCCGGGGCTTCGGCACCTTCCGGTGCCTCGGCGGCGGCTTCCTCGTTCGCGGATGCGCCTGCCTCGGCCTCAGCTTCGGGTTCCGCGGCGGGCGCGGCTTCCTCGGCGGGGGCCTCGTCCTCGGCGACCTCCTCGGCCTCGGGGGCCGTCGGGGCTTCCTCGGCCGGGGCCGGGGCGGCGTCCGAGGTGCTTGCCCCGGTCGCCTCGACGGCCTCGTTCGCGGGCGCGTCGGTCGTGGCCTCGGCGTCCTGTGCCCATGCCATGCCACCGGCATGGATCATCAGGGCCAGAGCGGCCGTGAGGGTCTTGGTTCTCATGGTCATTCTGGCTCTCCTCACTCGGCCGGTGTCGCCTTGGCGCCGTAATGCGCGTTGAAGTCTTCCTCGATGGTGTCCGGCATGGGGACCGGCTTCTCGATCACGCCCAGAAGCGGCAGGATCACGAGGAAATAGGCGAACCAGTAGGCGGCACCCGCCAGCGCGATATAGGGATAGATCCCCTCGGCCGGCATGGCGCCCGCCCACATCAGGATCATGAAGTCGGCGGCCAGCATCCAGAACCACCACTTGAACTGCGGGCGATAGCGGCCCGAGCGCACCCGAGAGGTGTCGAGCCAGGGTGCCAGCGCCATCACCAGGATCGCGCCGAACATCGCCAGCACGCCGAAGAACTTGGCGTCGACGATGCCGAAGGACAGGAAGCTGACCAGCTGCACCAGCCACACGTCGCCGTCGAAGGCGCGCAGGATCGCGTAGAAGGGCAGGAAGTACCATTCCGGAACGATATGCGCAGGCGTCTGCAGGGCGTTCGCCTCGATATAGTTGTCCGGGTGACCCAGGTAGTTCGGCATGAAGCCCACGACCGCGAAGAAGATCAGCAGCACGACGGCAAGCGCGAACAGATCCTTGATCACGAAATAGGGCCAGAAGGGCAGGGTGTCCTTTTCGGCCTCGGCCTTGCTGCCGCGGCGCACCTCGATCCCGGTCGGGTTGTTGTTGCCGGTGTGGTGGAAGGCCCAGATATGGACGATCACCAGGCCCGCGATGATGAAGGGCAGCAGGTAGTGCAGCGAGAAGAAGCGGTTCAGCGTCGCGTTGCCGACGGCCGGTCCGCCCAGAAGCCAGGTCTGGATCGTCTCGCCCACGCCGGGGATCGCGCCGAAGAGGCCGGTGATCACCGTGGCGCCCCAGAAGGACATCTGGCCCCAGGGCAGCACGTAGCCCATGAAGGCCGTGGCCATCATCAGCAGGTAGATCAGCATGCCGATGATCCAGGTCACCTCGCGCGGGGCCTTGTAGCTGCCGTAGTAGAGGTTGCGGAAGATGTGCAGATAGACCGCGACGAAGAACAGCGATGCGCCGTTCGCGTGCAGGTACCGCAGCATGTAGCCGCCGTTCACGTTGCGCATGATGTGTTCCACGCTGGCGAAGGCCAGGTCGACATGCGGGGTGTAGTGCATCACCAGGACGATGCCGGTGATGATCTGCAGCGCCAGGCAGAAGGTCAGGACGATGCCCCAGATCCACATCCAGTTCAGGTTCTTGGGCGTGGGGATCATCAGGGTGTCGTACAGGATGCCCGCCACCGGAAGACGGCGGTGCAGCCAGCGCTCGAAGCCCGATTTGGGCTCGTAATGGTCGTGCGGAATTCCGGCCATGAGAACCCTCCTCAGCCCAGCTGGATGGTGGTGTCGTTGATGAACGACGCCACGGGAATATGCATGTTCTGGGGTGCGGGACCCCGGCGGATGCGGCCCGCCGTGTCATAGTGGCTGCCGTGGCAGGGGCAGAACCAGCCGCCGAAATCGCCCGCGCCGTCGCCGATGGGCACGCAGCCCAGGTGGGTGCAGACGCCGATCTGGACCAGCCATTCGCCGGCTTCGTCCAGCGTGCGGTTCTGGTCGGTCGCGGCCTCGCCCGACGGGATGTTGGGGTTCTGCGAGTTCTGGTCGACAAGCTGGTTCAGCTCGACCGCGCGGCCCGCCTCGATTTCCTCGGGGGTGCGGCGGCGGATGAAGACCGGCTTGCCGAGGAACAGCACAGTGATCTGCGAGCCTGCGGACACGCCGCTGACATCCACCTGGATCGAGGCCAGCGCCTGCACGTCGGCCGAAGGGTTCATCTGGTTCACGAGGGTCCAGGCGGCGGCACCGGCCGCCACGGTGCCTGCACCGGCAGTGGCGTAATAGAGGAAGTCCCTCCGGGTGCCTACGTGATCATCTGCGTGGGACACGGGTTATTCTCCAATTCGGGCCGGAATGCCGGCCATACGACGTTCCGGGCCGCGGATCGCGCAGCCTTCGCGCAGGCTTTTCTACCGATCAAATCCTTGTCAGTCCAGATGATAAGCCCGTGTTGCCGCGGCAGATGCGGCAGCCGTGCCATATCGTCAGAGAAGCCCCTCGGACCGGAAGCTGAGTTCGCGCGATTTCCCGATGATCAGGTGATCGTGGATGGTGATGCCCATGCTGTCCGCCGCCTGTGCGATCCGCGCGGTCATCGTGATGTCCTGGTCCGACGGCGTGGGGTCGCCCGAGGGGTGGTTGTGCACCAGGATCAGCGCCGAGGCGTTCAGCTCCAGCGCGCGGCGGATGATCTCTCGTGGATAGACGGGGACGTGATCGACGGTGCCGCGGGCCTGTTCCTCGTCGGCGATCAGGACGTTCTTGCGGTCGAGATAGAGGACGCGGAACTGCTCGATCTCTCGGTGGGCCATGGCGGTGTGGCAGTAATCCAGCAGCGTCTCCCAGCTGGACAGCACGGGGCGGTTGATGACCTTGGCCCGCGCAAGGCGCTGCGCGGCGGCCTCGACGATCTTCAGCTCGGTCACGACCGCGGGGCCCACGCCGTCGATCGCCACCAGCCGTGCGGGCGGGGCCGAGAGGACGCGGTTGAAATCGCCGAAGGTCTCGATCAGGCGGCGGGCGAGGGGCTTCACGTCCTGTCGGGGAATCGCCCGGAACAGGACCAGCTCCAGCAGCTCGTAATCGGGCATGGCCTGCGCACCGCCCTGCATGAAGCGGTCACGCAGCCGCGCGCGGTGATCGGCAAGATAGCTGGGCGTGCCCTTCGCGTGTTTCGCAGTGGTCGCCGCCACCGCCACGTCGTCGGCGGCGGGGCTGAACAGCGGCATGGGCATTTCGCCAAAGGCACGATTCGGGTCCATGCGTCGAACATGGACCCGTCGTGCTTAAGGAAGGGTTAACCCGCTCAGCGGGTCATCCCCTCCCAGAAGGTCTTCACCTTGTCGAAGAAGCTGTCGGATTGCGGGCTGTTATCCGCCTTCTCGGCCTCGAACTCGCGCAGCAGCTCGCGCTGGCGCGGGGTCAGGTTGACCGGGGTCTCGACCGACAGCTCGATCAGCATGTCGCCGAAATCGCCCGAGGCGCCGGGGCCGTGGCGCAGGGGCGGCATGCCCTTGCCGCGCAGGCGCATCTGGCGACCGGTCTGGCTGCCCGCCGGAACCTTCACGCGGGCACGCCCGCCGTCGATGGTCGGCACCTCGACCTCTCCGCCAAGGGCGGCGGTCGCCATGCTGACGGGAACCTGGCAGGCCAGCATCCGGCCGTCGCGGATGAAGATCTCGTGCTCGGCCACCTCGATGAAGATGTACAGATCGCCGCCCGGGCCGCCGCGCAGCCCGGCCTCGCCCTCGCCCGCAAGGCGGATCCGGGTGCCGGTCTCGACGCCGGCGGGGATGTTCACCGACAGGGTGCGGTCGCGTTCGACCCGGCCCGCGCCGTGGCAGGCCTTGCAGGGGTTCTTGACGATCTGGCCCTGGCCGCCGCAGGTGGGGCAGGTGCGCTCGATGGTGAAGAAGCCCTGCTGGGCGCGGACCTTGCCCATGCCCGCGCAGGTCGGGCAGCTTGCAGGCTCGGTCGAGCCTTCGGCACCGGTGCCGTCGCATTCGTCGCAGGCCACCGAGGAGCGGACCGTGATGGTCTTCTGCAGCCCTTCGAACGCCTCTTCCAGGGAAACGCGCAGGTTATAGCGCAGATCCTGCCCGCGCTGCGCGCGCGACCGACCGCCACCGCCACCGCGGCGGCCCATCATGTCGCCGAACAGATCCTCGAACACATCCGAGAAGGCCGCGCCGAAATCGCCCGGATGACCGCCCGCGCGACCGCCGCCGAAGCCGCCGCCGCCGTTTTCGAACGCGGCATGGCCGAAGCGGTCATAGGCCGCCTTCTTCTGTTCGTCCTTGAGGCATTCATAGGCCTCGTTGGCTTCCTTGAACTTCGCCTCGGCCGTCGCATCGTCCTTGTTGCGATCCGGGTGCAGTTCCTTGGCCTTGCCACGATAGGCCTTCTTGATTTCGTCGGCCGAGGCCCCGCGGCTGACCCCGAGCACCTCGTAATAGCAACGCTTGCCCATGTGTCGTCCTGTACTGGTTGACCCAAAGAAGTGGGCCGGCCCGGCTGGCTGCGCGGACCGGCCCGTTTCGGGTGGCGGCCGCTATCAGCCGCGCTTCTTGTCGTCTTCGCCGAGATCCTCGAAATCGGCATCGACGATATCGTCATCGGCCGAACGCTGACCCTCGTCGACATCGTCACCGGCGGCGTCGCCACCTTCGGACTGCTGCGACTTGTAGATCGCCTCGCCCAGCTTCATGGACGCGTCCATGACGTTCTGGATGCCCGAGCGGATCTTGCCCGCGTCCTCGGACTTGAGCGATTCCTCCAGCGCGCCGACGGCCAGCTCGATCGCCTCGATGGTCGAGCTGTCGACCTTGTCGCCATGCTCTTCCAGCGACTTGCGGGTGCTGTGGACAAGGCTCTCGGCCTGGTTGGTGGCCTCGACCAGGTCGCGGCGGCCCTTGTCGGCCTCGGCATTCGCCTCGGCGTCCTTGACCATGCGATCGATCTCCTCGTCGGTCAGACCGCCCGACGCCTGGATCGTGATCTTCTGTTCCTTGCCGGTGCCCTTGTCCTTGGCGGAAACCGACACGATGCCGTTGGCGTCGATGTCGAAGGTCACCTCGATCTGGGGCATGCCGCGCGGTGCGGGCGGGATGTTCTCCAGGTTGAACTGGCCCAGCATCTTGTTGTCCGCGGCCATCTCGCGCTCACCCTGGAAGACCCGGATGGTGACGGCGTTCTGGTTGTCTTCCGCGGTCGAGAAGATCTGCGACTTCTTGGTCGGGATCGTCGTGTTGCGGTCGATCAGGCGGGTGAAGACGCCGCCCAGGGTCTCGATGCCAAGCGACAGCGGCGTGACATCCAGAAGGACCACGTCCTTGACGTCGCCCTGAAGCACGCCCGCCTGGATCGCGGCGCCCAGTGCGACGACCTCGTCGGGGTTCACGCCCTTGTGCGGCTCCTTGCCGAAGAACTCGGTCACCTCGGACACGACCTTGGGCATGCGCGTCATGCCGCCGACCAGAACGACCTCGTCGATGTCGCCCTTGGAGCAGCCTGCGTCCTTCAGCGCGTCCTGGACGGGCTTCATGGTGCGCTTGATCAGGTCGGCCACGATGCTTTCCAGCTTGGCGCGGGTCAGCTTCATGACCATGTGCAGCGGCTGACCGTTCGAACCCATGCTGATGAAGGGCTGGTTGATCTCGGTCTGGCTGCTGCTGGACAGCTCGATCTTGGCCTTCTCGGCGGCTTCCTTCAGGCGCTGCAGCGCCATCTTGTCACCGGTCAGATCGACGCCGTGTTCCTTTTTGAACTCTTCGGCGAGGTAGTTGACGATGCGCATGTCGAAGTCCTCGCCGCCGAGGAACGTGTCCCCGTTGGTCGACTTCACTTCGAACAGGCCGTCGTCGATTTCCAGGATCGTGATGTCGAAGGTACCGCCGCCGAGGTCATAGACCGCGATCGTCTTGGTGTCCTTCTTGTCCAGGCCATAGGCTAGGGCTGCCGCGGTCGGCTCGTTGATGATGCGCAGGACTTCGAGGCCCGCGATCTTGCCCGCATCCTTGGTCGCCTGACGCTGCGCGTCGTTGAAATAGGCGGGAACGGTGATGACGGCCTGCGTCACTTCCTCGCCCAGGTAGGATTCGGCGGTCTCCTTCATTTTCTGAAGGATCATGGCGCTGACCTGCGCGGGCGAGTATTTCTCGTCGCGGACCGAAACCCATGCGTCGCCATTGCCACCGTCGACGATGGAATAGGGAACCAGCTTCTTGTCCTTCTCGACGGCTTCGTCGCCGATGCGACGGCCGATCAGGCGCTTGACCGCGAAGACGGTGTTGGTGGGGTTGGTGACCGCCTGGCGCTTGGCGGGCTGGCCGACAAGGCGCTCGCCTTCCGCGAAGCCCACGATCGAGGGCGTGGTGCGTGCGCCTTCGCTGTTCTCGATGACCTTGGGCTGGCTGCCATCCATGATCGCAACGCAGCTGTTGGTGGTGCCGAGGTCGATGCCGATGACTTTGGACATGTTTCGTCTAACCTTTCTTGCGGCGATTTCGGGGGCCCCGGGTCCGTTATGGCCCCCGCAGCCCGATCCCATGCTCGAAAATTCGCCCGGAACCTCCGGACGGCTTCGGGGGTGTATATAGGGATGCAATTCGGCCCCGCAAGCACCGCAATGCGCCAAAAACGCCCGAAAAAGCGGTGTGTCCCCGTGCCGCTATCTGAATAGCCCCGAGTTTCTTAGACGCCTTCACGTCTGATCTTCTGCTGCCGCTCGAACTCGGCGGGCGACAACATCCCATTCCTCGCATGTTTGCGCTTCGGGTTGTAGAACATCTCGATGTAATCGAACACGCCCTGCCTTGCGTCTTCGCGGGTCCGGCAGGTTCTGCGCCTGATCCGCTCGCGCTTGAGCAGGTTGAAGAAGCTCTCGGCAACGGCGTTGTCATGGCAGTTGCCGCGGCGGCTCATCGAATGCTCAAGATTGTGGGTGCGCAGGAACGCAGCCCAATCCATGCTGGTGAACTGACTGCCCTGATCTGAATGGATCAGCACCTTGTTCTTCGGCTTGCGCCGCCAGACGGCCATGAGCAGGGCCTGCAGGACGACATCTGTCGTCTGTCTGCTTTGCATCGACCAGCCGACCACGCGCCGGGAATATAGGTCGATGACCACCGCGAGGTAAGCGAACCCTTCTTGCGTCCGGATGTAGGTGATGTCGGTTACCCAAACCTTGTCCGGAACCTCGACATCAAACTGCCGGTCGAGAGTGTTGTCGACCACGACCGACGGCTTGCCGCCATAGCTGCCAGGGCGGCGCTTATAGCCGATCTGTGCCTTGATCCCCGCCAGTTGCGCCAGTCGGGAAACGCGGTTCGGACAAATGCTTTCGCCCTGTTCGACCAGATCGTCATGCAGCTTGCGGTAGCCGTAGACCTTGCCACTCTCGGCTCAAGCCTTCTGCAGCAGTTCGGTCTGACGCCTGTCTTCCTGCGCCCGCTGGCTCAGCGGTGTCTTCAGCCACGCGTAGAATCCGCTCGGCTGGATACGCAGGCACCGGCACATCGCCCGCACCGAAAACTGACCCCGATGCTCGGCTACGAACGCCGTCGCCAGCGGGCTCGAACCGGTGGGCCTCGCTGGCTCCACTCACTTTGCATCCCTGGCGAAATACGCGGTGGCCTTTTTTAGGATGTCGCGCTCCTCCGACACCCGGACCAGCTCACGCTTCAGCCGACGGATCTCGGCGTCCTTCTCCGTGTCACCCGACACCGCCTTCGCGAACTTGCGCTTCCAAGGCATAGAGCGAGTGCGTGCTCACACCCAGCCGTGCCGAAACTTCCTTTGCCGGATAACCCCGTTCCGTGATCTGCGCGACAGCATCGCGCTTGAAGTCGTCAGTGAAATTGCCCGTGCCCATCATGGCCTCCTTGCCTCAAAGTTAGCGAAAAAGGCGTCCACGAAACATGGGGCTATTCAATCAGCGCGTGGCGCCCCAGCTGATCGATTCGTACTTCCGCGTCGCGAAGTTGATCAGAAGCCCGACCATGAAGGCCGCAATGCAGAAATAGATGGGATACATCAGGCTCGTGCGCATCGGTGTGTAGTTGATGAACATGAAGCCGCGCGTCTGGTCGATGATGTGGAACAACGGGTTCCACTCGAACCAAGGGAGCAGGAACCCCGGCATCGAGTTGGCAAGAAACATCTTCCCGGAGGCCAACATGTTCGCCCTCATGTAGAACAGACTGAGTGTGGACGCGGCGCCGGGTGCCCATGGACGAATTCCAAGTAGGATAAGGCCTACGACGCACCCCGAGAGCCAAGCCAGCCCGAACATTAGCGACAATGAGAAAGGTTCGTAGATCGTGTATGGCTGGAAGAAAAGATAGTAGCAGGTGAGGATGACGCCCAAGCTAAGAGCTTGCTGATAGAGGCTTGCCAGTGCGGCACTGCAAATTAGTACGGCAGAGTTGAGGGGTTCATGCTTCGTCAGAGCCGATGAAATCGAGTGACTTCCTGATGTGGAGCCCACTGCCTTGACGTGTATCAGGTACACAAAAATCCCGGATATGATATAAAGTAGAAAGTCGCCTCGTACCGGTGAGGTCCGGATACCGATCAGCGTGAAAACGGCCAAGAAAACCACTACGAACACGGAGGCCTGAGCGATTTCCATCAGCAACCCCACGACGGGGTTCCGATGGCCGCTTCGCACATTGTAGACGGTCTGGTGGTATATGAGGGCAAGCGTGGCGCCCGTCGCCTCCAGGATGTTCCGGGTCCTGCGTTGCTGGAACATGGCCTTCTCCTGGGTCTCGCCGTCTGGTTTGCCGTCGGGCAGGTGCAACAGTCCGGAGGTCTTCGGCAGCGCAATGCTTGCCGTCATCCGTCCGGGGGATCATAAGATTGCGCGACGCATCGCACAATGCGGCCAGAAGGCGTGACGGGAAAGGATACTAAATGCAATTCGATCGACTTATGTCCGAAATGCGAAAATTGGCGCTTCAGGCGGGCCAGAAGATCATGGAAATCTACGAGACCGACGATTTCGAGACCCGTTCGAAATCCGACGATTCGCCCGTCACCGCCGCCGACGAGGCCGCCGATGCGCTGATCGCCGCCGGCCTGCGCGAGGCCTTCCCCGACATCCCCTTGGTCACCGAGGAACAGGCGGACACCCATTCGCAGTCGCTGGACACATTCCTGATCGTCGATCCGCTGGACGGCACCAAGGAATTCATCAAGCGCCGCGGCGACTTCACGGTCAACATCGCCTATGTCGAGAACGGCGTGCCGGTGCGCGGCATCGTCTATGCGCCCGCCAAGGGCCGCCTGTTCTACACCACCGCCGACGGTCGTTCCGTCGAGGAGACCGGCCCCTTCGGCGACCAGCCCGGCGAGACCACCTCGATCGGCGTCCATGCCACCCCGGACAACCGCGCGCTGATGGTCGTCGCCTCGAAATCGCATCGCGACGAGGCGACCGACGCCTATATCGCGAAATACGGCGTGAAGGACATGACCAGCGCGGGCAGCTCGCTCAAGTTCTGCCTGGTGGCGACGGGCGAGGCCGATCTCTATCCTCGGCTGGGCCGCACGATGGAATGGGACACGGCGGCGGGCGATGCCGTCCTGCGCGGTGCCGGCGGCGAGGTCGTGCGCTTCGACGATCACAGCCCGCTTGGCTATGGCAAGGAAGGTTTCGCGAACCCGTTCTTCATCGCCTATGCGCCGGGCGTCCTGCTGGTGAAGCCGTAAGCCATGCCGGTCGTAATCATCATACCCGCGCGCTTCGCCTCGACCCGTTATCCTGGCAAGCCTTTAGTCGAACTGCGCGGGGCCGACGGCCAGCCGCGCAGCCTGATCCGCCGCAGCTGGGACGCCGCGATGCAGGTCGCGGGCGTCGATCGCGTGGTCGTCGCGACCGATGACGACCGCATCCGCGAACATGCCGAGGGCTTCGGCGCCGAGGTCGTGATGACCAGCCCCGAATGCCGCAACGGGACCGAGCGCTGCGCCGAGGCCGTCGCGAACATGGGCATCCGCCCCGAGATCGTCGTGAACCTGCAGGGCGACGCGCCGCTGACCCCCGCCTGGTTCGTCGAGGATCTGGTCGCGGGCCTGCGCGCCGCCCCCGATGCCGAGGTGGCGACCCCGGTGCTGCGCTGCACGGGCCGGATGCGCGCGGACCTGATCGCGGATCGCCATGCCGGACGCGTGGGCGGCACCACTGCCGTCTTCGGGCATGACGGGCGTGCGCTCTATTTCTCGAAGGAGGTCGTGCCCTTCGCGGCGGGCGAAATTGCGCCCGACGAAGCCAGCCCGGTCTTCCACCATGTCGGCGTCTATGCCTATCGCCCCGAGGCGCTTCATGCCTATGCCGGCTGGGACGAGGGCGTGCTGGAACGGCTGGAGGGGCTGGAGCAGCTCCGCTTCCTCGAACGCGGGCGCAACCTGCTGTGCGTGACCGTCGAGGCGCGGGGCCGACAGTTCTGGGAACTGAACAACCCCGAGGACGTTATGCGCCTCGAAGAGATGATGGGCGAAATGGGAATTGCCTGAGAAGGGGCCGACCGGAATGCCCGTTTCAAAGGGGCATTCCGTGAATTTCTTGTGCAAGTCTCGGGATTTTCTTGGCGATTAAGCGCCTAGGCAATAATCTGTTCGTTGAAAATCCGGTCGGGGCGTGGTTCCTCGCCCATGGCAAATGCTGCGGACATCTCGTCCGCATTTTCTCTAGAAGGTAGTGTCGATATGGGTCGCAAGGTAACGAAAGCCATCTTTCCGGTTGCAGGTTTGGGCACGCGCTTCCTGCCCGCCACCAAGAGCATCCCGAAAGAGATCCTGTCGCTCGTCGACAAGCCGCTGATCCAGTACGCGATCGACGAGGCCCGCGCCGCCGGCATCGAGGAGTTCATCTTCGTCACCTCGCGCGGCAAGGGCGCGCTGGAGGATTACTTCGACCACGCCCACGAACTGGAATCCAGCCTGCGCAAGTCCGGCAAGGACAAGCTGCTGGACATCCTGCGCGGCACGAACATGGATTCGGGTGCCATCGCTTATATCCGCCAGCACAAGGCCCTGGGCCTGGGCCACGCCGTCTGGTGCGCACGCCGCCTGCTGCAGGAGGACGAGCCCTTCGCCGTCGTCCTGACCGACGACGTGATCCAGGGCGAGCCGCCCTGCCTTCAGCAGATGATCGAGGCCTACGAGGAAACCGGCGGCAGCATGGTCGCCACGATGGAGGTCCCGACCGAGAAGGTGTCCGCCTATGGCGTGCTGGACGTGGCCGAGGACATGGGCGCGATCGTCCGCGCCAAGGGCATGGTCGAGAAGCCCGCCGCAGGCACCCAGCCTTCGAACCTCGCGGTGATCGGCCGCTATATCCTGGCGCCGACCGTGATGCAGAACCTCAACAAGCTGAAGCAGGGCGCAGGCGGCGAGATCCAGCTGACCGACGCCATCGCCGACGAGATCGCGGAAGGCCGCGACGTGTTCGGCCTGCGCTTCCGCGGCCAGCGTTTCGACTGCGGCTCGAAGGCGGGCTTCCTGCAGGCGACCGTGGCCTTCGGCCTGGAGCGCGACGACCTGAAGGACGAATTCGCGGATTACCTGGCCGAAGTCGTCGCGATGCGTCGCGCGGCCGAGTGATCCGATGGCCGACAAGGTTCTGGTGACCGGGGGTGCGGGCTATATCGGCTCGCACGCCTGCAAGGCACTGGCGCAGGCGGGGTTTGTCCCCGTCACGCTGGACAATTTCGCGACTGGCTGGCGCGATGCCGTGAAGTTCGGCCCGCTGGTCGAGGCCGACCTGATGGACCGCGCCGCGCTGGATGCGGCCTTCGCCGAACACCGCCCCGTCGCGGTCCTGCATTTCGCGGCCCTCAGCCAGGTGGGCGAGGCCATGGCCGAGCCGGGCAAGTACTGGCGCAACAATGTCGCGGGGTCGCTGAACCTGATCGAGGCGACCATCGCGGCGGGCGTGAAGCATTTCGTCTTCAGCTCGACCTGCGCGACCTATGGCGACCGCGACGGCGAGGTCCTTGACGAGGACACGCCCCAGGCGCCGCTCAACGCCTATGGCGCCAGCAAGCGCGCGATCGAGGACATGCTGGTCGATTTCGAGGCGTCCCACGGGCTGCGGCACGTGATCTTCCGCTATTTCAACGTCGCGGGCGCGGACCCGGATGCCGAGGTCGGTGAATTCCACCGCCCCGAGACGCATCTGATCCCGCTGATCCTGGATGCGGTCGATGGCAAGCGTGCGGCGCTGACCATCCACGGCACGGATTACCCCACGCCGGACGGCACCTGCATCCGCGACTATGTCCACGTGATGGATCTGGTCGATGCGCATGTGAAGGGTCTCGAATGGCTGCGGGCCGACAAGGGCAGCCGCGACTTCTGCCTTGGCACGGGCGACGGCTTCTCGGTCCGCGAGGTGGTGGATGCGACGCGTCACGTCACCAACCGCCAGGTGCCGATGGTCGACGGTCCGCGCCGTGGCGGCGATGCCGTCAAGCTGGTCTGCGGCAGCCAGCGCGCCAAGTCCGAGCTGGGCTGGACGCCCGACCGGTCGACCATGAAGCAGATGATCACCGACGCCTGGCGCTGGCATCAGGCGGGCGATTACAAGGCGTGACGACGCCGGGCCCTTTGCAAGGGGCCTGGCAGGCCTATCGGCTGCGCTGGAAACGGCGAGAGCTGATCTGGCGGGCGATCAGGGCGCGGCGCAGGCTGCGCCCCATCGCGATCAAGATGGGCGATCTGGCCCCCGATGCGATCATCGCCGTATCGACCCTGCGCAACGAGATGGCGCATCTGCCCGAATTCCTGGACCATCATCGCGCCCTGGGGGTCGACCACTTTCTGGTCGTCGACAATGACAGCGACGACGGGACGGTCGATTACCTGCGCGCGCAGCCCGACGTGTCGGTCTGGGGCTGTTCCGACAGCTATCGCGCGGCGCGGTTCGGGCTGGACTGGGCCAATGCGCTGCTGATGCGGCATGGCGGCGGGCGGTGGTCCCTGACGCTGGACGCGGACGAACTGCTGGTCTTTCCAGATCACGACCGCCGCGGCCTGCGGCAGCTGACGGCGCATCTGGATGCGCGGGGCGTGCGCGGGATGGGGGCGGTGATGCTGGACCTCTATCCGACGGGGGCGTTGGGCACCGAGGACGCGGCCCCCGATGCGCCCCTGACCGCGCGCCTGCCCTGGTTCGATGCGGGGCCGTGGCGCAGCAGGCGCATGATGCCGCGCCGGAACCTGTGGCTGCAGGGCGGCGTGCGCGACCGGGCCTTCTTTGCCGATGATCCGCGCCGTGCGCCCACGATGAACAAGCTGCCGCTGATGCGGTGGAGCTGGCGGCAGGTCTATGTGAACTCGACCCACAGCATGCTGCCGCCGCATCTGAACATGCTCTATGACGGGCCGGGGGATGCGCGCCTGTCCGGGGTGCTGCTGCATGCCAAGTTCACCGCCGACATCACCGCCAAATCCACCGAGGAGCTGTCGCGCCGCCAGCATTTCGTGGATCCCGACCTCTATGCGCCCTATCACCGGGCGATCGTGGCCGGACCTGTGCTGCGCAATGCCGAATCCCGCCGCTATGAGGGGTGGCGGCAGCTTGTGGACCTTGGGCTGATGGGGACGGGCGACTGGTTGGAACGCTGATTCCCCTTGCTTATTTCAACCTCCGCGCACATTCCTAGGGCCATGACGTCCTTACGCAGCCATGACCAAGGGGGCGGCAGGCCATGACGCGCGTGGCCCGGCTTCCATTGCCCGCCCGCATCCGGCGCCGGGCCGAGAGGCAATACCTGATCGCCCGCGCCTTCAATCGCCGCAGGGCGTTGAAATCCATGGTCGACCGGACCTCTCAGATCCGGCCGGGCGACATCCTGGCCTTCGTCACGCTGCGCAACGAACGGGTGCGGCTGCCCTATTTCCTGGACTATTACCGCGGGCTGGGGGTCGATCACTTCCTGTTCGTGAACAATGACAGCACGGATGGCAGCGGCAACTATCTTGCCGAACAGCCCGACGTGTCGTTGTGGTGGACCAATGCCGGCTACAAGAAATCCCGCTTCGGGATGGACTGGATGAACCGCCTGCTGGCCAGGCACGGGCATGGCCATTGGTGCCTGACAATCGATCCCGACGAATTCCTCGTCTATCCGCATTGCGACACGCGGCCGTTGTCGGCGCTGACCAGCTGGCTCGAGGCGTCGGGCAGGCGGTCGTTCCCGGCGATGCTGCTGGACATGTACCCCAAGGGCGCGATCGAGGATCAGCCCTATGCCGAGGGGCAGGACCCGTTCGAGATCGCGCGCTGGTTCGATCCGGTGAACTACTCGATCAGCCGCAACGCCTTCTATGGCAACCTGTGGATCCAGGGGGGGCCGCGCACGCGCAACTTCTTCCGCGCCGATCCGCTGTCGGGGCCCGCGCTGAACAAGATCCCGCTGGTGAAGTGGAACTGGCGCTATGCCTATGTCAGCTCGACCCACATGGCGCTGCCGCGTCACCTGAACATGGTCTATGACGAGAATGGCGGCGAGATGGCGTCGGGCACGCTGCTGCATGCCAAGTTCCTGTCCACCTTCGCCGAGAAATCCGCCGAGGAGCTGGACCGCCGTCAGCATTACGCCAACAGCAAGGAATACCGCGCCTATCACGCGGGGCTGACGCGGGGGACCGACCTGTGGTGCAGCGAATCCCGCGAATATGTCGATTGGCAGCAGCTCGAGGATATCGGCCTGATCTCTCGGGGGAACTGGGCATGACGGGGGCCATGACGGGGGGCGTCGCGCTTGGGGTGGTGCTGCTGTGCCATGCGGATCTGGACATTGCCGCGCGCATGGCGCGGATCTGGGTCGAGGGCGGCGCGCGGGTCGCGGTCCATGTCGATGCCAAGGTTCCGGCCGCGGATTTCGCGCGGATGCAGGCCGCGCTGTCGGATTTGCCCGAGGTGCTGTTCAGCCGCCGCCGCCCCTGCGACTGGGGGCGCTTCAGCCTGGTGGCCGCCACGCAGGACGCGGCGCAGCTACTGCTGGACCGGTTCCCGGACACGACCCATGTCTACCTGGCATCCGGGGCGTGCCTGCCGCTGCGTCCCGTCCGCGACCTTCGGGCATTCCTGGCGCTGGACCCGGAGCTGGACCATATCGAGAGCGTGACCGCCCATGATGTCGGCTGGACCATCGGCGGCCTCAACGAGGAACGCTTCACGCTGTTCTATCCGCTGGACTGGCGCAGGCATCGCAAGTGGTTCGACCGGCTTGTGGACCTGCAGCGGCGTCTGGGCGTGCGGCGCAAGGTGCCCAAGGGGATCATCCCGCATCTGGGGTCGCAATGGTGGTGCCTGACCGCCGCGACCCTGCGCGCGATCCTGGACGATCCGAAGCGCAAGGTCTTCGACCGGTACTTCCGGCTCAGCTGGATCCCGGACGAGAGCTATTTCCAGACGCTGGCCCGCCGCCATGCCCTGCGGATCGAGAGCAGGTCGCTGACGCTGGCCAAGTTCGACCACGAGGGGCGTCCCTATCAGCTGTACGACGACCATGCGCGGATGCTGGAGGAATCGCACTGCTTCGTCGCGCGCAAGGTCTGGCCGGGGTCCACGGGGCTGCTGGACCATTTCCCGCGCCCCGCGGTCGGATCGCCCGACGCCACCGCCCCGCGCCCCGAACGGTTCGAGAGGGTGATCAACCGCACCGTCCGCCGCAGGCTGCTGGGCCGTCCGGGCCTGTATATGCAGTCGCGCTTTCCGCGCAAGGATGCCGAGAACGGCAAGACCTCGGCCCCCTATGCGGTCTTCCACGGCTTCAGCGACGTGTTCCCGGGGTTCGAGGACTGGCTGTCCGGCATGATCGACGCCGATGTCCACGGCCACCTGATGGGCCCCGAGATGGCCGAGTTCGCGGGCCGCCCCGAGATCGGGCCCGGGGCCATATCGTCCAGCACGCTGATCCGCGACCGCGATCCGCAGGGCTTCCTGACCTCGCTGATCCGCGTCACGCAGCGGATGCAGGTCTTCCAGTTCAGCCCGCGCGACAACCAGGCGCTGAACTGGTTCGTGGCGACCGATCCGAACGCCCATGTGAACGTCATCACCGGGGCCTGGATGCTGCCGCTGCTGGACAGCGACATGCCCTTCGACGACATCCGCCGCGTCACTGCGATCCTGCAGCGGGCCGAGCTGAAGCACCTGGAGGTGCTGAACTCGGTCTGGGTGAAGGCACGGGTGCAGGTGCATGAACTGACCGATTTCCTGGCCCGGCCCCAGCCCCTGATGATGCAGGCGCTGCAGGCATTGCCGATGCGCGGCCCGGTGCCGACCGGGCTGCCGGCCATGCGCGACATGGCCGGCATGGCCGAGCTGCTGCGTCGCCTGCGCAATTCCGGGCTGCAGCCGCGCATGTCGGGTGACGGGCTGCCCGTCCACGACATCCCCACGACCGAAAGGACCGCCGCCGAATGACCTCCTCGTTCCGCAGCTTCGTCATCTTTGCCGAAATGCGCACCGGCTCGAACCTGCTGGAGGCGACGCTGAACGCCATCCGCGGCGTCACCTGCCACGGCGAGGCGTTCAACCCCTACATGATGGGCTGGCCCGACAAGGACGAGCTGGCGGGCGTCACGCGCGACCAGCGCGAGGCCGACCCCCTGCCGCTGCTGCGCATCCTGACCGACAGGCCGGGGCACCTGCCGGGCTTCCGCTATTTCCACGACCACGATCCGCGCGTCTTCGACGCCATCATGCAGGACCGCCGCTGCGCCAAGATCGTGCTGACGCGCAACCCGCTGGACAGCTATGTCTCGACCCGGCTGGCCTGGGAAACCAACCAGTGGAAGCTGAACGAGAGCGAGACCCCGATCCCCGCCGCCATCACCTATGACGGGGCCGAGTTCCGCGAGAACGTCACCGCGATCGAGCGTTTCCAGATGAAGGTCATGCACTGGCTGCAGGTCACCGGCCAGAGCGCCTTCTGGCTGGGCTACGAGGATCTGCGCGATGCCGACGTGATGACCGGCCTGCTGCACTGGCTGGGCCGAACCGACATTCCGCGCGTGGAACCCGCCAGCGACCAGGTGCCCCAGAACCCGCGCGAGATGTCCGAGAAGGTGCGCAATTTCGACCAGATGCAGGCCGATCTGCAGACGCTCGATCCGTTCATGCTGCGCCGCATCCCGAATTTCGAGCCCCGTCGCGGGCCCTCGGTCCCCAGCTTCAGCGCGGTCGAGGCGGGCAGGGGGCTGCTGTTCATGCCCGTGCGCGGCGGCGCGGGCGTCGCGGTGCGCGACTGGATGGCCGGGCTGGGGGCCGTTTCGGGCGATTTCACCCAGACCAGCCTGCGCCAGTGGAAGCGCGGCCATCCGGGGCATCGCAGCTTCTCGGTGCTGCGCCACCCGCTGCACCGCGCCTGGACGGCCTTCGGGCAGGTCCTGTCGGATGCGCCCGCCGACCTGCGCGACACGCTGCGACGCCTGCACAGGGTCGACCTGCCCGAACCCGTCGCCCCCGATGTCTTGGACGCGGATGAGCAGGTCCGCCTGTTCGGGCAGTTCCTGGGCTTCCTCAAGCGCAACCTGAACGGCCAGACCACGCTGCCGACCCATCCCACATGGGCCAGCCAGTCCGAGGTGATCGCGGGCTTCGCGCGCTTCACCTCGCCCGACATGCTGATCCGCGAGGAACGCCTGCCCGAGGACATGGACCTGCTGGCGCGCACGGTCGGGCTGCAGGGCGTGGACGCCGCCGCGCTGGCACCCGCGCCGCTGCCGGACCACCTGCGCGACAAGGCGCTGATCAAGGCCGCGCGCAGCGCCTATGTACGCGATTACGCGGCCTTCGGCTTCGACGACCCCGAATCGTCATAAGTGTTTCACGTGAAGCGATAAAAAATCCGCAAAACGCAAAAGGGGCCGCGCGATGATGCGCGGCCCTTTCGTTTGTCGAGAAGGTCGGGTCAGCCCTTCAGCAGGGCCGCCAGCTCGGCCTGCTTGGCGCGGACCAGATCGGCATCGCCATCGGCCTCGACGTTCAGGCGCACGACCGGCTCGGTATTCGACTTGCGCAGGTTGAAGCGCCAACTGCCGAAGTTCAGCGACACGCCGTCCAGGTCGTCGCGGCTTTCGGCCTTGGATTCATAGGCGTCGATCAGGCGCGCGATGGCCGCGTCCGGGTCCTCGATGTGATAATTCGTCTCGCCCGAGGACGGATAGAGGCTCATCCGCTCTTCCAGCAGCTCGGCCAGGGTCTGGCCCTTGCGCGACAGAAGCTCGATCATCAGCAGCCAGGGGATCATGCCGCTGTCGCAGAAATAGAAGTCGCGGAAATAGTGGTGGGCCGACATCTCGCCGCCATAGACCGCGCCCACGTCGCGCATCTTGCGCTTGATGAAGGCGTGGCCGGTCTTGCTGACCACGGCCTCGCCGCCGGCTTCCTCGATCATGGCGCGGGTGTTCATGATGACGCGCGGGTCATGCACGATCTTCTCGCCCGGCGATTTTTCCAGGAAGGCCGCGCCCAGCAGGCCGACGATGTATTCGCCCGGAATGAAGCGGCCGTTCTCGTCGAAGAAGAAGCAGCGGTCGAAATCGCCGTCCCATGCGACGCCCAGATCGGCGTTCTCGGCCTTGACCATGTCCACGGTGGGGGGCTGGTTTTCCGGCAGCAGCGGGTTGGGGATGCCGTTCGGGAAGCTGCTGTCCACGTTGTGGTGCATGCGCACGAAGGTCAGCGGCGCGCCGCGGCGTTCCAGTTCCTCGGCGATGGCGTCGAAGGTCGGGCCGGCGGTGCCGTTGCCCGCGTTCACGACGATCTTCATCGGCTTCAGCGCCGAGACATCGACGAAATCGGCCATGCGCTTGGCGTAATCCGCGCGGGCATGGCTGAAATCGGTGACGCTGCCCTTGGTCGCGGGGGCGAATTCGCCGCCCGTGGCCAGGTCCACGATGGGGGGCAGCTCGGTCGCGGGATCCAGCGGTGCCGAACCACAGCCCACGATCTTCATGCCGTTGTAGTTGATCGGGTTGTGCGAGGCCGTCACCTCGATCCCGCCATCGGTGTCATGGAAGCCGGTGTGGAAATAGACCTCTTCGGTGCCGGCAAGGCCGAGGTCCAGAACGTCGGCGCCGCCGTCGGTCAAACCCTCGATCAGCGCCTTCGCCAGCTCGGGCGAGGTTTCGCGGCTGTCGCGACCCACGACGACGCGCTTGGCGTCGCGTGCCTGCGCAAAGGCGCGGCCGATGCGGTAGGCGACATCGGGATCGAGATTCTTGCCCAGCTCTCCGCGCACGTCATAGGCCTTGAAGCAGGTGATCTCGCGCCTGCCAAGCTGATCCCGTCCGTCCATCACTGTCCTCCGATAGGTTTTGTCTTTTCGCGCTAACAGGTTCGGGCCGGATTACAAGGTCGGCGAAACCGGGGCCCGTTCACGCGCAGGTGACGCTAAATGCATCATGCGACGATATCGTTGCAGGATTCGGCAAGGGCGCGTCAATAATTAACCCGATCTCAACCAAGGCCGCGATTTGATAGCGCCGGAGATAGGGCGTATATTCAGCTTATGTTGCATGTCACCGACACGATCGCGATCGAGGAATGGGAGCTGTCCGAACAGTTCACCCGGGCACAGGGTCCGGGCGGGCAGAACGTGAACAAGGTCGAGACCGCCGTCGAGCTGCGCTTCGAGGCCGAGCGGTCGCCGAACCTTCCCGATCCGGTCAAGCGTCGCCTGCAACGGCTGGCCGGGCGCCGCTGGACGCAGGACGGCGCGGTGGTGATCCTTGCACAGGAAACGCGCAGTCAGTCCCGCAATCGAGAGATCGCGCGGGAACGCTTGGCGGAACTGATCCGCAAGGCTAGCGTTGCGCCCAAGCGCCGGGTCGCCACAAGACCCACCCTCGGATCGCAGCGACGCCGCCTGAAGGCGAAGTCCATCCGCGGCGAAGTCAAGGCGCTGCGAAGCAGAGTGGACGGGCAGGAATGAAGGTTTTCGGCAAGGCATTGGCGCTTCTGATGGGGCGCAGGCCGACACAGATGCAGGTCGGCGCGATCTGTCGCGACCGCGACAGCGGCGCCGTGATGCTGATCACCAGCCGGGGCACGGGCCGGTGGGTCATTCCCAAGGGCTGGCCGATGGAGGGGCGCACCCTTGCCGGTGCCGCCGCCCAGGAGGCTTGGGAAGAGGCCGGCCTTCGCGGCACCATGTCCGAGGCCGAGCTGGGCCGCTTTCTCTATGACAAGGATCAGGACGAAGGCTATGCCGTGCCCGTGCAAGTGCGCGTCTTCCTGATGGAGGTGGACTGCGTCGAGGATGCGTTTCCCGAGGTCCGCCAGCGCAAGCGCCGCTGGTTCGCCCCCCGCGACGCCGCCCGCATGGTGGCCGAGCCGGGTCTGAAGCAGATCCTGCTGGCACTGGATCCTTCGGCCATCGCAGCCGAATGAAGCCGGCAAGCAGCTTCCATACGCTGGACAAGGATCTTCGCCGCATCACCAATGCCGAGGCCGCACAGCAGCATGCCTTCCAGCCCGTCTGGCGGCTGGGGCTTGCCGTGCTGGTCCTGGTCGCGGGCGTGATCCTGACGCTCAGCCTGTCGGGGGCGGACCCGGAATTCATGGCGATGGGCGCGGGGCTGATCGTCGCGGGCTGGCTGGGCGTCGCGATCGGATCGAACGATGTCGCGAACTCTCTGGGGCCGGCGGTCGGTGCGGGGGCGATCCGGGTGCTTCCCGGGCTGCTGCTGGCGGCGGGCGCGGGGATCGCGGGTGCGATGCTGGCGGGTGGCGCGGTGACGTCGCGGCTGGCGGGGGGCATCTACGATCCGGCAGGCATCGTTGCGGGCGGGCAGGGGCAGATCGTCATGGTCTCGGCCCTGATCGCGGCGGCGACCTGGATCACGCTGGCCAGCGGCATCGGCCTCCCGGTCAGCACATCGCATTCCATCGTGGGCGGCATCTCGGGGGCCTCGGCGGCGGCGGCGGGCCTTGCGGGCGTCAAATGGGCGACGCTTGGCACGATCACCGTGGTCTGGGTGATCACGCCGCTGGTCGCGGGGACCCTGGCCGGGGCGCTGCTGGTGCTGCTGCGGATGCGCGTCGTCGATGCGCCGGATCGCGCGCGGGCGGCGCTGAACTGGATCCCCGCGATGGTGGCGCTGATGGCGGCGCTGTTCGCGGCCTACCTGGCGCGCCTGTCCCTGCGCAGCGACGTTCTTATCCCCGAGATCGTTGCCGCCGCAATCTTGGGCGGTGTGGCCTTCGCGATCACCCGCCGCAAGGTTTTGGCCGAGATCGCCCGCGATCCCAGGAAGCCGAGTGTCAAGCGCCTCCTGCGTCCCGCGCTGGTGCTGGCGGTCGCGATCATGGCATTTGCGCATGGGGCGAACGATGTCGGCAACATCGCGGGGCCCCTGTCTGTCATCATGCTGGGCGGCGGCATCTCGATCGCGGGATCGCCGCTGGCGGTGCTGCTGGGCGGGGGGCTGGCCATCGCGGCGGGGACGCTGTTCTTCGGGCGCAGGCTGGTCACGCTGGTCGGCAGCGGCATCACGCGGTTGAATGCGGGGCGGGCGTTCTGCGTATCGCTCGGGACGGCGCTGACGGTGCTGACGGCCTCCAGCCTGGGGCTGCCGGTCTCGACCACGCATGTGGCGGTGGGCGGCATCTTCGGCGTGGGCTTCGCGCGCGAATGGGTGGACCGTCGCCGCAACCGCCGCCGCGACGCCCTGCCCATCGAGGAGATGCGCCGCCGCGTCCTGATCCGCCGCAGCCACGTGGCGACCATCACCGCCGCATGGGTCGTGACGGTGCCGGTGACGGGCGCGCTGTCGGCGCTGGTCTGTTCGCTGCTGCTGGCCGGGACCTAGACCACGGGCGCGGTCGCCGTCTGCTCTCCGACGCCGAAGACGCGGCGATAGCGCGCGATCTCTGATGCGGGGCCGGTCGCCTTGGCGGGGTTGTCCGACAGCTTGACCGTGGGCCGCCCGTTCGCGGCGACCGCCTTGCAGACGAGGCTGAACGGCGCCAGCCCGTCGCCCGGCACCAGCCCGCGGAAATCGTTGGTCAGCAGCGTGCCCCAGCCGAAGCTGACCTTCACCCGACCGTGGAACTGGCGATAGAGCGTCTCGATCCTGTCCACGTCCAGCCCGTCCGAGAAGATGATCAGCTTCTTCGTCGGATCCTCGCCCCGGTCCTTCCACCAGCGGATCGCGTTCTCGGCGCCGGTCGCGGGGTCGCCGCTGTCGATGCGGATGCCGGTCCAGCCCGCCAGCCAGTCGGGCGCGCCTTCGAGGAAGCCCGGCGTGCCATAGGTGTCGGGCAGGATCATGCGCAGGTTGCCCTCGTGCTCCTCGTGCCAGTCGGCCAGCACGTCATAGGGCGCGCGGCGCAGGGCGGCGTCATCCTCGGCCAGGGCGGCATAGACCATGGGCAGTTCATGGGCGTTCGTCCCGATGGCCTCGATGTCGCGGCGCATGGCGATCAGGCAGTTCGAGGTGCCGACGAAACGTTCGCCCAGGCCCTCGATCATGGCCTGCACGGCCCAGTCCTGCCACAGGAAGCTGTGCCTGCGCCGCGTGCCGAAATCGGCGATGCGCAGGTCGGGCAGGTCGCGCAGGCGCTCCAGCTTCTCCCACAGGCGGGTCATCGCGCGGGCATAGAGGACCTGCAGCTCGAACCGGCCCATGTCCTTCAGGACCGCGCGCGACCGCAGCTCCATCAGGACGGCCAGGGCCGGGATCTCCCACAGCATCACCTCGGGCCAGCTGCCCTCGAAGGTCAGCTCGTACTGCCCGTCGCGCTTCTCCAGGTGATAGGCCGGCAGGCGCAGCCCCTCGAGGAACTCCATGAAGTCCGGGCGGAACATCTGGCGCTTGCCATAGAAGGTGTTGCCCCGCAGCCAGGTGCTCTCGCCCCGCGACAGGGACAGGCTGCGCACATGGTCCAGCTGCTCGCGCAGCTCGCCCTCGTCGATCAGCTCGGCCAGCTTGATGTCGGTCGAGCGGTTGATCAGGCTGAAGGTCACCCGCGTGTCGCGCCGGTTGCGAAAGACCGACTGGCACATCAGAAGCTTGTAGAAATCCGTGTCGATCAACGAACGGACGATCGGGTCGATCTTCCATTTGTGGTTATGGACCCGCGTGGCGATATCGACCATCTCGTCTTCCTCCGGCAATCCGCCCATAGGTGCCCGCCGACGGGCAGGGTTGCAAGGGTCTCAGTCCAGCGCGACGCCCGCCTGGCGCATCGCGTCCCGCGCGGCCGCAAGGCTGCCGTCCAGGTCGATGGCGCGGCAGGCAGCCTCGATCACGCGGGCCTCGAAGCCCAGGCGGGCCGCGTCCATCGCGCTCCAGGCGACGCAGAAATCATGGGCGAGGCCGACGAAGGCCAGCTTCGCGATGCCGCGGTCGCGCAGGTATCCGGCAAGGCCCGTGGGGGTCTGGTGGTCGTTCTCGTAGAACGCGGAATAGCTGTCGATCCGGCTGCGGAATCCCTTGCGGATCACAAGGTCAGCGCGGTCGATGTCCAGATCGGGGTGAAAGTCCGCGCCCCCGGTTCCGATCACGCAATGCGCCGGCCACAGGACCTGCGGGCCATAGGGCATCTGCACCGTCGCGAAGGGCTGGCCGCCCGCGTGGTTGCCCGCGAAGCTGGCGTGGTCCGCGGGGTGCCAGTCCTGCGTCAGGATCACCGCGTCGAAATCCGCCATCATCGCGTTGATCGGTCCGACCACCGCGTCGCCATCGGTGACGGCCAGCGCGCCGCCGGGGCAGAAATCCTTCTGCATGTCGATCACGATCAGGGCTTCGGACATCTGCGGCCTCCTGCAATGGGTCGGGCCAGTAAGACGTTGCGACACCGCGCGGTCAAGCCTTCGGCCACCTTGAAGATTCCGGATGCAGCAGCGACTGCGATGCAGTATCTGCAAGGCGCTAACGGAGGATTGTCCATGGGCATCAAGGATGAATTGCACCAACCCGTCGGGTATGACGAGAACGAGGTGCCGGTCCGCTCGGCCGCGATGACCTGGGGGTTGCGCGGGCTGGGCCTGGGCCTTGCGCTGCTGGTCTGGCTGCTGCTGGGCGGGCAGGAGGGGCTGTCGGCCGACGCCCGCATCGTGGCGGCCATCGGCACGCTGATGGCGGTCTGGTGGATGACCGAGGCGATCCCGCTTTCGGCCACCGCGCTGCTGCCGATCGTGCTGATCCCGGCCATGACGGAGACGACCGTGGGGCAGGCGACCTCGCCCTATGCCAGCTCGATCGTGTTCCTGTTCCTGGGCGGGTTCCTGATCGCGATCGCGATGGAGAAATGGCACCTGCACACGCGCATCGCGCTGATGACGCTGAACAAGGTCGGCGTGGCACCCACGCGGATCGTGCTGGGCATGATGCTGGCGACCGGCTTCCTGTCGATGTGGGTGTCGAACACGGCCACCACGCTGATGATGCTGCCCATCGGCATGTCGGTCCTGTCGCTGGTGATCGAGCGCGGATCGAAGCAGTCGGGCACCGACGCCGAGGCCGCGCTGCGCGACGGGCAGACGATCAGCCAGGCGGTCACCGACCCGAACATCCGCGCCTTCGGCGTCTGCCTCGTGCTGTCGATCGCATGGGCGGCCTCGATGGGCGGTCTGGGCACGCTGCTGGGCAGCCCGCCCAACGCCATCGTCGCGGGCTATGCCAGCGACCAGCTGGGCCGCGACATCGGCTTCCTGCAATGGATGATCCTGGGCACCCCGGCGGCGTTCAGCTTCATCATCATCGCATGGCTGCTGATGACCAAGGTGCTCTATCGCTTCGACCTGCCGGAAATCCCGGGCGGTCGCCAGATGATCGAGGATCAGCTGCGCGGCCTGGGCGGCCTGTCCAAGGGTGAACGCATGGTCCTGTTCGTCTTCCTGGGCGCGGCCTTCCTGTGGGTCGTGCCGGGGCTTCTGGCATCCTTCCCCGCGATCGGGGCCGCCGCGCCCTGGCTGGACGCGCTTGACGACACGGCCATCGCCATCGGTGCGGGTCTCGTGATGTTCCTGCTGCCGGGCGACCGGCAGGGCAACATGGTGCTGGAATGGAAGGACGCGGAAACCGGGCTGCCCTGGGGCGTGCTGCTGCTGTTCGGCGGCGGTCTCAGCCTGGCATCGGCGGTCGCGGCCTCGGGGCTGGACGTGTGGTTCGGCGAACAGGTCACGGGCCTTGGAACGCTGCCGACCGTGCTGCTGGTCGGTGCCGTCGTCACGATCATCCTGTTCCTGACCGAGGTGACGTCGAACACGGCCACCGCGGCGACCTTCATCCCGATCCTGGGCGGCGTCGCGCTGGGCATCGGCGCGGATGCGATGACGCTGCTGATCCCGGCCGCGCTGGCCGCCACCTGCGCCTTCATGCTGCCGGTCGGCACGCCGCCCAATGCCATCGTCTTCGGCACGGGCACCGTCACCATCGGGCAGATGGCGCGCGGCGGCATCGTGCTGAACATCGTGGGCATCCTGCTGATCACCGGCCTGACCTGGCTTCTGGGCGGGCTGGCACTGGGCCTGCAGTTCTGAGAACGCTTGCGCGAAGGGGCGGGGGCCGCTATGGCCCCTGCCCATGCTGACAGTCGCCGCACTCTATCATTTCGCCCGTCTTCCCGATCCGGCCGCAATGCGCGGACCGCTTCTGGACCTGTGCCTGGCGCAGGGCCTGTGCGGCACGCTGCTTCTGGCCCGCGAGGGGGTGAACGGCACCATCGCAGGCCCGCGCGACGGGATCGACGCAGTGATCGCGCATCTGCGGTCCTGGCCCGGCTTCGAGGGCCTCGAATGGAAGGCCAGCCATGCCGACCAGCCGCCCTTCGCCCGCATGAAGGTCCGTCTCAAGCAGGAGATCGTGACGATGGGGCAGCCCGATGTGGACCCCACCGCCTCGGTCGGCCGCTATGTCGCGCCGCGCGACTGGAACGCCCTGATCTCGGCCCCCGATGTCGCGGTGATCGACACCCGCAACGATTACGAGGTCGCCATCGGCACCTTCGAGGGCGCGGTCGATCCGGGCACGGCCAGCTTCCGCGACTTTCCCGCCTGGTGGGCCGAGAACGCCCACCGCTTCGAGGGCAAGCGCATCGCGATGTTCTGCACGGGCGGCATCCGCTGCGAGAAGTCGACGAACTTCCTGATGTCCCAAGGCGTCCCCGAGGTGCATCACCTCCAGGGCGGCATCCTGAAATATCTCGAGGAGATCCCCGAGGCCGACAGCAAGTGGCAGGGCGAATGCTTCGTCTTCGATCAGCGCGTCAGCCTGAAGCACGGCCTGGAGCAGGGCAGCCACGGCATGTGCCATGCCTGCAGGCGCCCGATCTCGGACGCGGACCGCGCGCATCCGGCCTTCGAGCCCGGCGTCTGCTGCCCGCATTGCGTCGACGAATACGGCGATGCCGACCGCGAGAGGTTCCGCGACCGGCAGCGCCAGTTCGAGCGCGAGGGGCGGGCCTAGCGCTCGCCCAGGCCGCCCGCGGCGATGGCGGCCATGTTCAGGATGTCGCTGACCGTCGAGGTGGTCGAGCAGATCTGGATCGGCTTCGGCACCCCGGTCAGGATCGGGCCGATCACGGTCGCGCCCGCCATCTCCTGCAGCAGCTTGACCGAGATCGAGGCCGAGTGCCGCGCGGGCACCACCAGCACGTTCGCCGCCCCCGTCAGTCGGCTGAAGGGATAGCGCGCGGCGGATTCCGGGTTCAGCGCCACGTCCACCGTCATCTCGCCCTCGTATTCGAAATCGACGCCACGGCGGTCCAGCACCTCGGTTGCCTCGGCCATCTTGCGGGCGCGTTCGCTGACCGGATAGCCGAAGTTCGAGAAGGACAGGAACGCCACCCGCGGATCGAGGCCCAGCCCCCGCGCGACCGCCGCGCCGCTGGTCGCGATATCGGCCAGGTCCTCGGCCTCGGGCCATTCGTGGACCAGCGTGTCGCCGATCAGCACGATGCGGCCCCGATGCAGCACGGCGGTGATGCCCACCGCGCCGTCCTGCGGGCGCACGTCGAAGACATGGCCGATCTGGGCCAGCACGGGCGCGTTCTTGCGCGTGGCCCCTGTGACCAGCCCGTCGCCATGCCCATGCGCCAGCATCAGCGCGGCAAAGATGTGGCGGTCGCGATTGGCCAGCTTGATCGCGTCCTCGCGGTCCACGCCCTTGCGCTGCAGGCGTTCGTACAGGAACTGGTGATAGGTCTCGAGATGGCGGGTATTGGCGGCGTTGACCACGGTGATCTCTCGCATCGCGTCGCCCAGGCCCAGGGCCTCCAGCTCGGCCTTGACCTCGGTCTCGCGGCCGACGACCAGCGCCTGGCCCATGCCGGTGCGGGTCCATGCGACGGCGGCACGCAGGACCCGCGGATCGTCGCCCTCGGCAAAGATCATGCGGGCCTGCTTGGCGCGGGCGCGGGCATGGATGCCCTGCAGGATCGCGGCGGTCGGATCCATCCGGTTCTTGAGCGACTGGACATAGCCGTCCATGTCGATGATCGGGCGGCGCGCGACGCCGGTGTCCATGCCCGCGCGCGCGACAGCGGGCGGCACGACATGGATCAGGCGCGGGTCGAAGGGCGTCGGGATGATGTAGTCGCGCCCGAACTGCAGCTTGCGGCCATAGGCGACGGCGACCTCGTCGGGGACATCCTCGCGGGCCAGGCGGGCAAGGGCCTCGGCGCAGGCGATCTTCATCTCGTCGTTGATGGCGCGGGCATGGATGTCCAGCGCGCCCCGGAACAGGTAGGGGAAGCCCAGGACGTTGTTCACCTGGTTGGGATAGTCGCTGCGCCCCGTGGCCACGATGGCGTCGGGGCGGACGGCATGGGCATCCTCGGGGGTGATTTCCGGGTCGGGGTTCGCCATGGCGAAGATGACCGGGTTCTCGGCCATGGACTGCACCATCTCCTGGGTGACGGCGCCCTTGGCGCTGACGCCCAGGAACACGTCGGCACCCTTCATGGCGTCTTCCAGCGTGCGGGCCTCGGTCACGGCGGCATGGGCCGATTTCCACTGGTTCATCCCCTCGGTCCGGCCCGCGTAGATGACGCCCTTGGTGTCGCACATGATGCAGTTGTCATGGCCCGCGCCCATCGCCTTGAGCAGCTCGAGGCAGGCGATCCCCGCCGCGCCCGCGCCGTTCAGCACGATGCGCACGTCCTGGATCTTCTTGCCCGACAGTTCCAGCGCGTTGATGAGGCCCGCGGCGCAGATCACCGCAGTGCCGTGCTGGTCGTCATGGAAGACGGGGATGTCCATCATCTCTTTCAGGCGGCTTTCGATGATGAAGCATTCGGGCGCCTTGATGTCCTCGAGGTTGATGCCCCCGAAGGTCGGGCCCATCAGGCGGACGGCGTTGACGATCTCGTCGGGGTCCTCGGTGTCCAGCTCGATGTCGATGGCGTTCACGTCGGCGAAGCGCTTGAACAGCACCGCCTTGCCCTCCATCACCGGCTTCGAGGCCAGCGCGCCCAGGTTCCCCAGCCCCAGGATCGCGGTGCCGTTGCTGATCACCGCGACCATGTTGCCCTTGGTGGTATAGTCGTAGGCGGTTTCCGGGCGCTCGGCGATGGCCTCGACGGGAACGGCCACGCCGGGGCTGTAGGCCAGGGACAGGTCGCGCTGCGTGGTCATCGGCGTCGAGGCCACGATGTCGTATTTCCCGGGGCGCGGCTCCATGTGGTAGGCCAGCGCCTCTTCGGGTGTGATGCGCGTCCTGCGGCTGGTCTTGTCGGTCATGGATGTCCCCCCGGTGCGTTGCCCGATATTGGTAGCGCGCCGGGCAGGGGGCATCAACGCGTCAGAGCGTGACCTTGGTGAAACTGTCGCGCAGGGCGGCGGACCAGGCCGCGCTCATCTCGGCGAAATCGGGATCGCCGTCCTGGATGCGGCGCTGGCTGCCGATGCGGCATTCGTCCTTGCGGATCAGCGTCAGGTCCAGCGGCATCCCCACCGACAGGTTCGACCGCAGCGTCGAATCCATCGACAGCAGCACGGCCTTCTGCGCGTCGGCCAGGCTGGTTTCCGGGGTGACGACGCGGTCCAGGATGGGCTTGCCGTATTTGTGTTCGCCGATCTGCAGGAAGGGCGTGTCCTCGGTCGCCTCGATGAAGTTCCCCTCGGGATAGATGAGGAACAGGCGCATGTCGCCGCCCTTGCGCTGACCGGCGACGATCATGCTGGCGGATGCCTGCTGCTTGAGGTCTCGATGCTGGTCCGCGATCTCTCGCCGGGTGCGCGACAGGGTGTCGCCGATGATGGTGGCCACGCGCAGCATGCTGGGCGCGCGCATGATCGAGGTGGTCTCGTCCGCGAAATCGTCCTCGATCGCCTCGTCCAGGCGCGCGATGGTGGTCTGGGTGACCGACAGCGAACCGGCGGTCATGATCGCGATCACGCGTTCGCCCGGCTCCTCCCACAGGAACATCTTGCGATAGCACGAGATGTTGTCGAGCCCCGCATTGGTGCGGGTGTCCGACAGGAGGACCAGCCCCTCGTTCAGTTTCAGTCCGACGCAATAGGTCATCGGGAATTCCATTCCGGCATCTTCAGATCGCAGGCCAAGCTAGGGCCATGCGACGGGCTGTGCAATCGTGCCTTTCGGACAGTTACTGGGCCATTTCCTCGACCTGGACGCGCACATCCAGATCCTCGGCGCCGCCGCCGGTCGCGATGCCGCGGATGGGCGCCGCATCGGATGCGTTCAGCCCCGAGCCCAGCCGGACATAGCGTTCGTCCGGGCAGCAGGTGTTGGCGGCATCGAAGCCGACCCAGCCCAGCCCCTCGACATGCAGCTCGGCCCAGGCATGGGCCGCGTCATGGGGTTCGCCGTCGATGGTCGAATGCAGATAGCCCGAGACGTAACGTGCCGGGATGTCGCGCGTGCGGGCCACGGCGATCAGGGCGTGGGTGTGATCCTGGCAGACGCCCTCGCCCAGGGCCAGGGCCTCGGCGGCGGTGGTGCGCGATTCGGTGACGCCGGGGCGGAAGGTGATGGCCTCGCTGACGGCGCGGGACAGGGCGTGGGCAAGGTTCAGCACGTCGCCCTGCTGCGTGACCGATGCCGCCAGCTCGCGCAGGCCCGGATCGGCGCGTGTCACCTGCGTCTCGCGCATGTAGGCCAGCGGGTGGATCATTTCCCGGTGGCCGCGCAGGACGCCGGCGGTGTCACGGGTGTCGATGCGCCCCTCGATGCGGACGGTCACCTCGTCGGTGGGACCGCGCAGGGTCCAGCCCTCGATCCAGTCGCCCGCCCCGTCGCGGAAGCCGGGGCCGCGCACCCCGCCCGGCAGGTCGATCTGCCATTGCAGCACCTTCTGCCCCTCGTAGATCGAAGGGGTCAGGCGCAGGCTCTGGATCAGGTTCCGGATGGGCCTGTCATAGCGATAGGTCGTCTCGTGCGAAATGCGCAGCTTCATGGCCTTCAGGCCCCCCCAAGCAGAAAGTCCTGATGCACCAGCGCCGACACGGCGGCCAGCTCTCCGATGAACCAGCTGAGGAATTCGTGCAGCCCTTCGTCGAAGATCATCTCGATGTCGCGTTCCTGCAGCGCCTCCTGCACCTCGCGCGCCTTGTCGCGGGCGGTCGCGGGGACGTCGGGACCATAGCGGCGCGCCAGCCCTTCCAGATGCCACACCGCCTCGTAGAGCGAGGTGATGAGAGAGCGCGGGCTCTCGCCGTTCAGGATCAGGAAATCGGCCACGCGACCGGCGGTGATGTCGCCGCCATAGGCCCAGTGATAGGCCCGATGCGCCGACAGCGCCCGCAGGATCACCTGCCACTGATAGCTGTCCAGCCCCGAGCCGACGAATTCGATCCGCGGCAGCAGCACGAAATACTTCACGTCCAGCAGCCGCGCCGTCGCATCCGCGCGTTCCAGGCTGTAGCCGAGGTTCATGAAGTGCCAGCCGTCGTTGCGCAGCTGCGTCGCGTTGATCGCACCGCGCACGGTCGAGGTGTGGCCGGTCGTGAAATCGGTCAGCTTGGCCGTGTCCAGCTTCTCTCGCGGGGTCCGCTCGATCCGGCGCAGTTCCTGGTAGGTCACGTTCAGCGCGTCCCAGACCTGGCTGGTCAGCGCGGTCCGCACGATGCGGCCGGATTCGCGGGCCTTCTCGATGCAGCTGACGACGGATGACGGGTTGTCGCGGTCGAAGAAGATGAATTCCTCGATCTTCTCCTGCGTGGCCTCGCCGTATTTCTGGGCGAAGACGGCCGAGGTCCCCGATGCCTGCAGCAGAGAGTTCCACTCGTTCTGGTAGCCCGCGTCGGTATTGGGCAGCAGCGTGATGCGCTGGCCCACGTCCAGAAGGCGGGCGGCGGTTTCGGCGCGTTCCAGGTGGCGGCCCATCCAGAACAGGTTCGATGCGGTGCGGCTGAGCATGGTCGATCTTCCCCTCATTCCGACAGCACCCAGGTATCCTTGACGCCCCCGCCCTGCGACGAGTTCACGACAAGGCTGCCCTCGCGCAGCGCCACGCGGGTCAGGCCGCCCGGCACCAGCTCGATCCGGTCGCCGCACAGGCAATAGGGGCGCAGGTCCACGTGGCGTGGCGCGATGCCTTCCTCGACGAAGGTGGGGCAGGTGGACAGCGACAGGGTCGGCTGCGCGATATAGTTCGACGGATTGGCCTCGATCTTGCGGCGGAAATGCTCGATCTCCTCCTTGGTGGATTTCGGGCCGACCAGCATGCCGTATCCGCCCGATCCGTGAACCTCCTTGACCACCAGGTCGGGCAGGTTCTCCATCACGTACCTGTAGTCGTCGTCCTTCCACAGCGTCCAGGTCTGGACGTTGTTCAGGATCGGCTCCTCTCCCAGGTAGAAGCGGACCATTTCGGGCACGAAGGTATAGATCGCCTTGTCGTCCGCCACGCCCGCGCCGGGCGCCGAGCAGATCGACACCCCGCCCGAACGATAGACATCCATCAGCCCCGGGATCCCCAGCATGCTGTCGGGTCGGAAGCATAACGGGTCGAGGAACGGGTCGTCGATCCGGCGATAGATCACGTCCACGCGCCGCGGACCGGTCGTCGTGCGCATGTAGACGAATTCGCCATCCACGAAGAGATCCTGCCCCTCGACCAGTTCGACCCCCATCAGGTTCGCAAGGAAGCTGTGTTCGTAATACGCGCTGTTGAAATGCCCGGGCGTCAGGATCACGCAGGTCGGGCGGTCGGTGCATTTGGGCGGCGCGACCGATTCCAACGTGCGGCGCAGCAGGGCGGGATACTGGTCCACCGGCTCGATGCGGTTGTGGCGGAACAGCTGCGGGAACATGCGCATCATGATCTCGCGGTTCTCCAGCATGTAGCTGACGCCGGACGGCGTGCGGCAATTGTCCTCCAGCACGTAGAACTCGTCCTTGCCGGTCCGCACCAGGTCCACGCCGATGATGTGGCTGTAGACGCCGCGCGGCGGCACGACGCCGACGACCGCCTTCTCGTAGGCCTCGTTCTGATAGACGAGGCGCGCGGGGATGCGGCCCGCGCGGATGATCTCTCCTCGGCCATAGACGTCGCGCAGGAAGGCGTTCAGGGCGCGGGCGCGCTGCTTGATGCCGCGTTCCAGCTTGCGCCACTCGGCCTGTTCGAAGACGCGGGGCATCATGTCGAAGGGGATCAGGCGGTCGGGGTCGCCGCCTTCGCCATAGACGGCGAAGGTGATGCCGATGCGGCGGAACAGCTCCTCGGCCTCGGCCTGCTTCATCTGGCGGAAATCGTCGGGCATGGTCGCGACCCATTGGCTGAGCCGCGCATAGGGGTCCCGGACGGCGTCGCCCTCGAACATCTCGTTGTAATGGCTCATCTGTCCCCCAGTCTTTCGCGCCTTTCCGTCGATCGATGATCGGAAAGCCCCCCGGCGAAGTCCACAGGGGAACCCCGCCGGATGCCCGTCCGTTCCGCAGATCACCCCCATGCAGCGCAGAAAACCCGCTTTCGTTCAAGGGGTCTGCCCATCGAACGGGCAGCGATCGCACCGGGCGGGATGGTTAAAATGCGCGGCAAAGGGCGGAGCCCCGGTTACCCGCGCTTAACCCGATCCGGGCTAGGCTGCCCCCGACCCATCAAGGAAAGGCCCCGCACATGCAGTTCATCGTCGAGGATGTGGACAGCCACCTCCATATCAGCGTGAACGAGCCGCGCATCGACGCGGCCATCGCCACCCAGTTCAAGGACAAGCTGCGCGAGATCGTGAACCGCAACCGCAAGCCCGTCCACCTGGACATGGCGCGGGTCGAGTTCATGGACAGTTCGGGCCTGGGCGCCATGATCGCCGTGCGCAAGGGCCTGCCCGAAAGCCTGCCGCTGGTGCTGCTGGCCCTGACCCCGAATGTCGAAAGGGTGTTCCGCCTGACCCGTATGGACAGCGTGTTCGACATCCGCGCGGCCTGACGGACCGCTCGCTCAGAAGGAGCAAGGGAAATGAATTCGACCGAACCCGACATGCGCCCCGTCCCCGACAGCCAGCCCATGTTCAACCGCGTCCTGCGTGCCAGCCCGGAAACGGTGCGCGGCACGCTGCAGGACATCCGCAGCCGCTTTGCCGACCTGGTGGCCGAGGATACGCTGGGGCGGCTGGAACTGGTCCTGGCCGAGGTGATGAACAACGTGGCCGAACATGCCCCCGACATGGCGGCGGATGGGCAACCGGTTATCCATCTGTGCGTGGTGCGCCATGCGGGCGGGCTGGCCTGTGCGCTGACCGATGACGGGGCGTCGCTGCCCGACGAATGCCTTGCGCCGCGCAACCTGCCGCGCGCGACCGACATGCCCGAAGGGGGGTTCGGCTGGTTCCTGATCCAGGATCTGACGCAGGCGCTGTGCTATTACCGCGAAGGCAGCCGCAACTACCTGGCCTTCAGCGTGCCCTTCGCCTCGGTCAGTTGACCGGCACGCCCAGATGATAGCGGCCGTTCTCGAACTCGTCGAACATCTCGCCCAGTTCGGGATGCTCCAGCGGTTCGCCCGACAGGTCCAGTTCCAGGTTCTGCTCGGAGACATAGGCGACATAGAAGGTCGCCTCGGTCTCGGCATAGAGATGGTAGAAGGGCTGGTCCTTGGCTGGACGCGCATCCTCGGGGATGGATTCGTACCATTCCTCGGTATTGGCGAATTCGGGGTCCACGTCGAAGATCACGCCGCGAAAGGGGCGATTGCGATGACGCACCACCTGGCCCAGGCTGTATTTCGCGATGCGACCCTGCAGCGGCATGTGTTTCGCTTCCATCCCGAATCCCGGCACTTGAAAAGACAGCCCGCCTTCTAACCGTCGATGGGCGAACTGTCCACCGCGCGGGGTTCAGGGTGCCTGATCCTCGGGCAGCAGGGGGACGGTCGCGATGGACATCTTGGCCGAGCCTTCGGTCAGTTCGGACCCGTGGGCCAGATAGATCAGCACCCGCGATTGCGCATCGAAGACCCGCCGCACGCGCAGCGACTTGAAGATCAGCGACCTGCTCTCTCGGAAGACCTCGTCGCCCTCCTCGTCCAGTGCGACCCCCGTCAGGTCGATCGGACCGGTGCGCGCGCATTCGATCGCGCTGTTGGACGGATCCTCGAACCAGTTCCCCTGGCTGAGACGGTCGATGACCGACCGGCTGAAGTAGGCCAGGTGGCAGGTGACGCCCGGGATGTCGGGATCGGCGACCGCTTCGATGACGATGTCGTTTCCGACCCAGTCCACGCCGACCTCGGCCACTTCGCGGGCCATCAGGGTCTGGGGCAGAAGGGCGGCGATCAGGATCAGGGGGCGTATCATTCGATCTCCATCGGCTGGCGGCCCTGATCGGTCAGCAGGTCGACCGTGCCCGGACCGATGGCGACGGTGGCCAGCGGGCGACCATAGGCGGCACCGCCGTCGATGTTCAGCCTGTTGCGATAGCGGGTGGGCCGGTCCAGCGCGGTGTGTCCGTGCACGACCAGCGGGCCGAAATCGGCCTCGCTTTCCAGGAACCCCTTCCGGATCCAGACGAGGTCGTGTTCCTGCTGGTCGGTCAGGCCCACGCCGGGACGGATGCCCGCATGGACGAACAGGGCCAGCGGGTGCAGATACCACAGCGGCAGGGTCGCCAGGAAATCCGAATGTGCCTGCGGCACCGCGCGGCGGGCATCGTTCAGCACCTCGTGGTGGGGGCGGTCGATATCGACGCCATAGGATTCCAGCGTCGCGCGCGCGCCCAGCCCCGCATGGTCCAGCCAGTGCTGCCCCGAGGACAGGCCGGGGTCGATCCAGTCGGGGGTGTTCAGGAAGGCCGGCAGGAAGCGGTCGTGATTGCCGCGGGTGACGACCCAGTTGCGGCCGTCGCGGCGCCCTTGCAGCAGGTGTTCCACCACGCCGCGCGAATCCGGGCCGCGGTCGATCAGGTCCCCGACATGGACGATCAGCGCGTCCTGTCCGCCGTCGCGGAAGATCCGCTCATGCGCGGCCCTCAGCAGGTCGATCTGTCCGTGGATGTCGCCAATCGCGTAAACTTGCATCGCATTCCCCGCCCTTGGCGCGGCGGGCCGTGCCGCGCCCCCCTTGGGTAGGGGGGCACGGCAGCGAGGTCAAACCTCGAATTGCAGGGCGCGGGCCTGCAGGAACTTGCCGGTGCCTTCCAGCGCGGCCAGGACCTCGGGGCTGACGGCATCGTCCAGGTACAGGATCGCGATGGCGTCGCCGCCCTGATCCGCACGGCCCAGGGTGAAGTTCGCGATGTTGACGCCCAGCCCGCCCAGGGTCGAACCCAGTGCGCCGATGACGCCCGGCACGTCCTTGTTGCGGGTGTACAGCATGTGCGCGCCCACCTCGGCGTCGATGTTGATGCCGCGGATCTGGATGAAGCGCGGCTTGCCGTCGCTGAAGACCGCGCCCGCGATCGAGCGTTCGCGCGTGGCGGTGACGCAGGTGACCTTCACGTACCCCTCGTAGACGCCGCCCTTGCCCTGCGTCGTGGTCGAGACCTGCACGCCGCGTTCCTTGGCCATGACCGGGGCCGAGACCATGTTCACGTCCGGGTTCGTCGCCTGCATCACGCCCGACAGCACGGCCGCGTTCAGCGCGTTCAGGTTCATCTCGGACGCGACACCGTCATAGAGGATGTTCACGGCCTTGATCGGCTCGTCGGTCATCTGGCCCACGAAGGCGCCCAGATGGCCTGCCAGCTTGATCCAGGGGCCCATGACGGCAGCTTCTTCGGCGGTGACCGAAGGCATGTTCAGCGCGTTCTGCACGGCGCCCGTCAGCAGATAGTCCGACATCTGTTCGGCGACCTGAAGGGCCACGTTTTCCTGCGCCTCGGTGGTCGAGGCGCCCAGGTGCGGGGTCACGACGACGTTCGGCAGGTTGAACAGCGGGCTTTCGGTCGCGGGCTCGACGGCGAAAACGTCGAAGGCGGCACCGGCGACGCGGCCCTCCTTCAGGGCGTCGGCCAGCGCGTCCTCGTCCACCAGGCCGCCGCGGGCGCAGTTCACGATGCGGACGCCCGGCTTCAGCTTGGCGATGTTCTCGCGCGAGAGGATGTTCTTCGTCTTCTCGGTCAGGGGCACGTGGAAGGTGATGAAATCGGCCTTGCCCAGCAGCTCGTCCAGCTCGACCTTGGTGACGCCCAGTTCCTTGGCGCGTTCCTCGGACAGGAAGGGATCGAAGGCCAGGACCTTCATGTGCAGGCCAAGCGCGCGGTCGATCACGATGGAACCGATATTGCCCGCGCCGATCACGCCGAGCGTCTTGTTGAACAGCTCGACGCCCATGAAGCGGCTCTTTTCCCACTTGCCGGCATGGGTGCTGACGCTGGCTTCGGGCAGCTGGCGGGCGACCGCGAACATCATCGCGATGGCGTGTTCGGCCGTGGTGATCGAGTTGCCGAAGGGCGTGTTCATCACGATGACGCCCTTCTTGCTGGCGGCGGGGATGTCGACGTTGTCGACACCGATGCCCGCGCGGCCCACGACCTTCAGGTTGGTCGCGTTCTCCAGCAGCTTCTCGGTGACCTTGGTGGCCGAGCGGATGGCAAGGCCGTCATACTGGCCGATCACCTCGGCCAGCTTTTCCTTGTCCTTGCCCAGATCGGGCAGGTAATCCACCTCGACCCCGCGATCGCGGAAGATCTGGACGGCGGTTTCCGACAGCTTGTCGGACACGAGAACCTTCGGCATGGCGTTCATCCTTTGCATGCGGCATCCGGGCAGCTGCCTCGCGGATGCTGTGTTTGTTGGGGAAACGGGGGGCGCGGGGCCCCCGGAAATTCGCTTACTGCGCGGCCAGTTCGGCGCGATAGGCCCATTCGACCCAGGGCATCAGCGCCGCGACATCGGCGGTTTCCACCGTCGATCCGCACCAGATGCGCAGGCCCGCGGGCGCGTCGCGATAGGCGCCGGCGTCCAGCGCCACGCCTTCCTTCTCCAGCCGCTTGGCGACGGCCTTGGCGAAGGCCGCACCGTCCTTGATGGCCGGATCGGTGAATTTCACGCAGACGCTGGTGGTCGATGCGGTGGCCGGATCGGCTGCCAGGTTCGCGATCCAGTCCTTGTCGGCGATGAAGTCCGCGACCGCCTTGGCATTCGCGTCGGCGCGCGCCACGAGGCCCTTCAGCCCGCCCAGGCCCTCGGCCCATTTCAGCGCCACGAGGTAATCCTCGACCGCCAGCATGGACGGGGTGTTGATCGTCTCGCCCTTGAAGATGCCCTCGATCAGCTTGCCGCCCTTGGTCAGGCGGAAGATCTTGGGCAGGGGACGGTCGGGGGTATAGGATTCGAGACGCTCGACGGCGCGGGGCGACAGGATCAGCACGCCATGCGCGCCTTCGCCGCCCAGGACCTTCTGCCAGCTGAAGGTGGTCACGTCCAGCTTGTCCCAGGGCAGCTCCATCGCGAAGGCGGCGCTGGTCGCGTCGCAGATGGTCAGGCCCGCGCGGTCCGCCGGGATCGCATCGCCGTTCGGCACGCGCACGCCGCTGGTGGTGCCGTTCCAGGTGAAGACCACGTCGCGGTCGAAATCGACTTCGGCCAGATCGACGATATGGCCGTAATCGGCCTTGCGGACGGTGGCGTCCAGCTTCAGCTGCTTGACGGCGTCGGTGACCCAGCCTTCGCCGAAGCTTTCCCAGGCCAGCATTTCGACGGGGCGTTCGCCCAGCATGGTCCACATCGCCATCTCGACCGCGCCGGTGTCGGAACCGGGGACGATGCCGATGCGGTAGTCGTCGGGGACGCCCAGGACCTTGCGGGTCAGGTCGATCGCCTCGGCCAGCTTGGACTTGCCGACGGCGGAACGGTGCGAACGGCCAAGGGGCGCGTCCGACAGCATGTTCAGATCGTATTGGGGAATCTTGGCGCAGGGGCCGGACGAGAAACGCGGGTTTGCCGGCCGCGTGGCCGGGATCGGATGATCGCTCATGTGCTTAGCCTTCCAGCTAGAAGCCCTTCGTTGGGGAAGGGTGTCCCGCTGACGGAAATAGGGCCACGGCATCACTGGCGCAAGAAAAAACTTTGGCCTAGACGATGGGCAGTCAGGAAAGGATCGCCCGCATGTTCACCGTTTCGCTGATCGCCGCGCCTGCCGCGGCCAATCTGGACCAGGATCTTCCCGGCGGGCTTGCCGCCCAGTGGCACGGCAGCGATCCGCGCTGGCTTGCCCCCGGAATCGCTGCGGAATTCGACGTGGCGACCGTGCCGTCGGACCTGGACCGGGTCTGGTCGGACCTGCAGCAGATCGGCATCGACCTGGCGATCCAGCCCGCGCAGGGCCGCCGCAAGCGCATCCTGCTGGCGGACATGGATTCGACCATGATCGCGCAGGAATGCATCGACGAGCTGGCCGATGTCGCGGGCGTCGGCGAACGCGTGGCCGACATCACCGCCCGCGCCATGAACGGCGAGCTGAACTTCCACGAGGCGCTGGTCGAGCGCGTCGGCCTGCTGGCCGGCCTGCCCGAGGGCACCATCCAGGAGGTGCTGGCCAGCCGCATCACCATGGCCCCCGGCGGGCAGGTGCTGGTGGCGACCATGCGCGCCCACGGGGCCTATGCGGCGCTGGTCTCGGGCGGGTTCACGGCCTTCACCGAATCGGTCGCGGCGCAGCTGGGCTTCGACGAGAACCGCGCCAACACGCTGCTGGCCGAGGATGGCGTCCTGACCGGCCATGTCGCGCTGCCCGTCCTGGGCCGCGAGGCCAAGGTCGAGGCGCTGGAGGAGATCGCCGCACGGCTGGGCCTGACCCCCGAGGACGTGATGGCCGTGGGCGACGGGGCGAACGATCTGGGGATGATCCAGATGGCGGGCGCGGGCGTCGCGCTGCACGCCAAGCCCGCCGTCGCCGCGCAGGCGCAGCTGCGGATCAATCACGGCGACCTGACCGCGCTTCTCTATCTGCAAGGCTATGCCGCATCCGATTTCGTGACGGCATAAGACCATGCTGGACCTGACATTCGATCTGTTCCTGCTGCTGGTGGCGGCGGGTTTCGCGGCGGGCTTCATCGACAGCATCGCGGGCGGCGGCGGGTTGATCACCGTGCCCGCGCTGATGCTGGCGGGCATCCCGCCCGCGCAGGCGCTGGCCACGAACAAGGTGCAGGGCCTGTTCGGGGCTGGGACCGCCGCTATCAGCTATGCCCGCCGCGGGCTGGTCGATCTGCGCAGCCAGTGGCGGCAGGCGGCCATCGCGGGCGTGGCGGGGGCCGTGGGCGCGGCGCTGATCTCGTCCGTGCCGACGGACGGGCTGCGGCTGCTGCTGCCGGTGATCCTGATCGGCATCGCGCTGTTCTTCGCGCTCAAGCCCGGCCTGAACGACCTGGACCGCATCCGCCGGATGGGGGCGGGGATGTTCGCCGCGACCATCGTACCGCTGGTGGGCTTCTATGACGGGCTGATCGGGCCGGGGGCGGGGGCGTTCTACATGATCGGCTTCGTGACCTTGGCCGGATACGGCGTGCTGAAGGCGACGGCGCATACCAAGCTGCTGAACTTCGCGTCGAACCTGGGCGGGCTTGCCGCCTTCGCGCTGGTGGGCAAGCCGCTGTGGCTGCTTGGCCTTGCGATGGGGGCCGCGCAGATCGCGGGGGCGATGCTGGGCGCGCGGCTGGCCTCGCGGATCGGGGCGCGGCTGATCAAGCCGCTTCTGGTCGCGACCTCGTCCATCCTTGCGGTCCGGCTGATCTGGCAGATGGTCTGATCCCGCGTCGCCGACGCCCGCTCTGCCAAGGGGCGCCGGCCTTCGCGCATCGCGGGACGAGGGGGACGATCCCGTGACCCCAGCCTAGCGCGGGAATGCCACGGTAACGTGACGATTCGCGGGCGGGTCGCAGCTCAGTTCGGGAAGCCGGGCGCAAGGCGCATCTCGCCCGTCGCGATGCCGCGCCAGTTCACGATCGGGTCGGTCAGCACGCGCCCGATGACCGGCGCGTTGCGGTCGATCACGCCCAGATAGCGCAGCAGCGCCGTGATCGCGGCCTCGGAGGCGCGGGTCGCGCCGTCGGTGATCTTCAGCGCAAGGCCCATCCCCTCGTCCGGCAGGATCGCCACGAAGACGGCCTCGGCCCCGGTCTTGGCGGCGACGCGACCGCGGCCCGCGCGCATCAGTTCGGTGCAGACGCGCCCCTCGCCCGCCACCATCTCGGGATGGGTGCGCATCGCATCGACCAGGCGGCCCATCGCGCGACCTCGCAGATCGTCGCGCGGGGTGGCGAACTGCGCCATCGCGCGCGCCAGCCCGGTCAGCGAACAGGCCCAGTTCGGCGCCGAGCAGCCGTCGATGCCGAAGCCCGGGCTTTCCTCGCCCGTCACTTCCTCGAATGCGGCCCGGACGGCCTGCTGCACGGGATGATCGACGCGGGTATAGTCCGCGTCGCCTTTCAGGTGGCGGTTCAGCGTCAGGAAGCCCGCATGCTTGCCCGAGCAGTTGTTGTGCAGCTGCGTGGGCGCATGGCCGCCGCAGGTCAGCCGGTGGCGTTCGTCCCGGTCGCGGGGCAGGTGGCAGCCGCAGCGCAGGTCGCCCTCGGCCATCCCGAGACCGTGCAGCCAGTCGCCGACCGCATCGACATGCATCGCCGCGCCCGAATGGCTGGCGCAGGCCAGCGCCAGCTGCCGGTCGGTCAGGCCGGCGGCATCGGCGGCGCCGCTCTCGATCAGGGGCAGGGCCTGGATCATCTTGCAGGACGACCGGGGCAGGATCACCTCGGAGGGGTTGCCCCATGCCTCGACCACGCCCTGGCGGTCGCAGATGACGGCATGGCCGCGATGCACGCTCTCGCACAGGTCGCCGCGCCACAATTCTATCATTTCGGCTGGTTGCATGCCCCGTCCCCCCTGACAATTGCGCGATATGTGGAAGCATGGCCTTTATCGGCACATGATTTTCGCTATCCTGATCGGAGATGGTTGAAAAGACCACTCCAATCGGGAACAACGCCCGTTGAAGCGGCGAAACGAATGGCAGGAGGCCAGAGCATGTTTACCACCACGCTGCGCGGCATCGGCGCCAGCCTGATCCTGATCGCGGGGATGGGTTCGGCGATGGCGCAGGAATCGACGAATGTGGTCGCCACGGAAGGCGACTGGACGGTCTTCGCCGCGGACAATCCGCGCGAATGCTGGGCGGTTTCGCCCCCGAAATCCACGCTGAACACCAAGGACGGCCAGCCGGCCGAGGTGACGCGCGGGGACATCCGGCTCTATGTCGCGTATCGTCCGGGCCAGGCCGGCGAGGTGTCCTTTACCGGCGGTTATCCCTTCGCGCCCGATTCGACGGTCGAGGTCGATATCGGCGGTCGCAAGTTCAACCTGTTCACCGAAGGCGAGAGCGCCTGGACCGGCAGCCCCTCGGACGACCAGGCGCTGGTCGGCGCGCTGCGTGCGGGCGCGACCGCGGTCGTGACCGGGCGTTCGGCGCGCGGCACCACGACCAAGGACACGTTCAGCCTGTCGGGCATCACCGCGGCGACGAACACCGCGCAGGAACGCTGCAAGTAAGCCGCGCGGCCATTCGGCCACGCCAAGGCTGTTATGCATCCCGGATGGGGCGGATCGGTTGATTTCCGCCCCTCTTTGGCTTATGTGCCAGTCTTCGCCCCATTCACATGCCAACTTACCGGTGATCCCATGAACGCTCCGATCACGCAGGACGTGCTGACCATTCCCCGCAAGCTGCCGGAAGGCGGATTGACGAACATCGTCGGCCTGACCCGCGACCAGCTGCGCGACGCGCTGATCGAGGCCGGCACCCCCGAGAAGCAGGCCAAGATGCGCGTGGGCCAGGTCTGGCAGTGGGTCTATTACTGGGGCGTGCGCGACTTCGCCCAGATGACGAACCTGGCCAAGGACTACCGCGCCATGCTGGCCGAGCGGTTCGAGATCGCCCTGCCCGAGATCGTGACCCGCCAGATCAGCACCGACGGCACGCGCAAGTACCTGCTGCGCATCGCCGGCGGCCACGAGGTCGAGGCCGTCTACATCCCCGAGGAAGGCCGCGGCACGCTGTGCGTCAGCAGCCAGGTCGGCTGCACGCTGACCTGTTCCTTCTGCCATACCGGCACCCAGAAGCTGGTGCGCAACCTGACCGCCGGGGAAATCGTCGGCCAACTGATGCTGGTGCGCGACGACCTTGGCGAATGGCCCGAGCAGGGCAAGCCCAAGGACGAGCAGCGCCTCGTCAGCAACATCGTCCTGATGGGCATGGGCGAGCCGCTGTACAATTTCGACAATGTGCGCGACGCCATGCGCGTCGTCATGGACGGCGAGGGGCTGTCGCTGTCGCGCCGCCGCATCACGCTGTCCACCAGCGGCGTCGTGCCGGAAATCGCCCGCACCGCCGAAGAGATCGGCTGCCTGCTGGCCATCAGCTTCCACGCCACCACCGACGAGGTGCGCAACAAGCTGGTCCCGATCAACAAGCGCTGGAACATCCAGACGCTGCTGGATGCGCTGCGCGACTATCCGCGCCTGTCCAACAGCGAACGCATCACCTTCGAATACGTGATGCTGGACGGCGTGAACGACAGCGACGAGGACGCGCGCCGTCTGGTCAAGCTGATCCGCGGCATCCCGGCCAAGATCAACCTGATCCCGTTCAACCCCTGGCCCGGCGCGCCCTACGACCGCTCCAGCTGGGACCGGATCGAGGCCTTTGCCGACATCGTCTACAAGGCGGGCTATGCCAGCCCGATCCGCACCCCGCGCGGAGAGGATATCATGGCCGCCTGCGGCCAGCTGAAATCCGCGACCGAGCGGGGCCGCAAGTCCAAGGCCCAGATCGACGCCGAGGCGGCGGGCTGAGAACGCAAAAGGGGCGCCGATCGGGCGCCCCTTCGCATTTCCGCGATCAGCAGGGTTTCGGCCAGCCGTCGATGATCTCGATGGCCTCGTCCGCGGTCTCGACATAGCGGATCAGGTCCAGATCCTCCTCCGAGATGGTGCCCGCCTTGGCCAGCGCCTTCCAGTTGATGATCTCCTCCCAGAACTCCTTGCCGAACAGCAGGATGGGCACGCGGGCCATGCGCCGGGTCTGCACCAGGGTCAGCGTCTCGAACAGCTCGTCCATGGTGCCGAAGCCGCCCGGGAAGACGGTGACCGCGCGGGCGCGCATCAGGAAATGCATCTTCCGGATCGCGAAATAGTGGAAGTTGAAGCACAGGTCGGGCGTCACGTATTCGTTCGGCGCCTGTTCATGGGGCAGCACGATGCCCAGCCCGATGGACTGGCCGCCGGCCTCATCGGCGCCCATGTTCCCGGCCTCCATCACGCCGGGGCCGCCGCCCGTGCAGACGACGTATTCGCGGCCATAGCTGTCGAGGCTGCGCTCGGTCATCTTGCGGGCGAAGATGCGGGCCTCGTCGTAATATTTCGACAGCGCGCCCAGGGTGGGCGTGCGGGCCTCGTCGGCGCGTTCGGGTGCGGGGATGCGGGCGCCGCCGAAGATCACCACGGTCGATTCGATGCCGCGTTCGTCCATGATCATCTGCGGCTTCAGCAGTTCCAGCTGCAGGCGCACGGGGCGCAGTTCCTCGCGCAGCAGGAAATCCTCGTCGGTGAAGGCCAGCCTGTAGGCGGGGGCGCGGGTCTGCGCGGTCTGCGGGATGCGCTTGGCGCGGACGACATCCTCGTCGCTGTGGGTAAAGCTGTGGGCGCGTTCTTCTTCGGCCATGTCGTTCATTCCTGCCTCGGTATCTTCCGGCGCATGCCCTGCGCATTGCGCGGGCCATGCGTGACCCTTATAGCCCAGTGGTGACAGTTTCCGTCCCAACCGACAAGAGAGAGCCGCGATGACCGAAGCACTGGAAAACGCCATCGAAGCCGCGTGGGAAGCCCGCGCCGACATCACCAGCGCAACCACCGGAGAGGTGCGCGACGCCGTGACCGAGGTCCTGTCGGCGCTGGACGACGGCAGCCTGCGCGTGGCCGAGAAGCGCGGCGGCGACTGGCATGTGAACCAGTGGGCCAAGAAGGCCGTGCTGCTGTCCTTCCGCCTGAACGACATGGAAGAGATGTCGGGCGGCCCGCAGGGCAGCAACTGGTGGGACAAGGTGCCGTCGAAATTCGCGGGCTGGGGCGAGGCCCAGTGGAAGGACGCGGGCTTCCGCGCGGTTCCGGGCGCGATCGTCCGCCGCAGCGCCTTCGTGGGCAAGGGCGCCGTGCTGATGCCGTCCTTCGTGAACCTGGGCGCCCATGTGGGCGAGGGCACGATGGTCGATACCTGGGCGACCGTCGGCAGCTGCGCGCAGATCGGCAAGAACGTCCACCTGTCGGGCGGCGTCGGCATCGGCGGCGTGCTGGAACCGCTGCAGGCGGGTCCGACCATCATCGAGGACGGCTGCTTCATCGGCGCGCGTTCCGAGGTGGTCGAGGGCGTGATCGTCCGCGAGGGTGCCGTGCTGGGCATGGGCGTCTATATCGGCCAGTCGACCAAGATCGTGGACCGCGAGACGGGCGAGGTCATGTATGGCGAAGTGCCCGCGGGCTCGGTCGTGGTCTCGGGCTCGATGCCGTCGAAGAACGGCGTGCACCTGTACTGTGCGGTGATCGTGAAGCGGGTGGACGCCAAGACCCGCGCCAAGACCTCGGTCAACGAGCTGCTGCGCGACTGACCCTGACGCGAACCGCAGGCCCCCGCGACGCGTTGCGGGGGCTGGCTGCACGAGAGGGGCGATGGACGCGCAGGACAGTATCGAGGATCTGATCGAGCGGATCGGCGAGGCCGCGACGGGCGAGGAGACGAGCCTGCGCGAGGTGGTCGAGGCCCTGGGCCAGAGGTCGCTTGCGGCCTATCTGCTGGTGCCGTCGCTGGCGGTGCTGTCGCCGCTGTCGGGCGTGCCGCTCTTCTCGACGATCTGCGGGGCGGCGATCTTTCTCATCTCGGCGCAGATGCTGATGCGGCGCGATCACCTGTGGCTGCCGGACATCCTGATGCGGCGCAGGCTGCCGTCGAAGCGGCTGGAGGCGGCGGTCAGGTGGATGCGCGCACCCGCGCGGTTCCTCGACCGGATCACGGCGCGGCGCATCGGGTTCCTGGTGCACAGGCCGTTCATCTGGGTGACGCAGGCGATGTGCCTGATCGCGGGACTGGTCATGCCGGTGCTGGAGCTGGTCCCTTTCACCTCGTCCATCCTTGGCGGGATGGTCAGCATGCTGGCATTGGGGATGCTGGCGCGCGACGGGGTGTTCACGATCCTTGGATTTGCCGCGATCGGCGGGCTGTATTCCGGGCTGACGACGCTGCTGCACTGAGCCGCGGCCGATGGGGCGGGTGCGCGCCGGCCCGCCCAACCGCCCCGGCCCCCCGCCCCCGCCCCGCCCCCGCCCCCCGGCGCGCCC
>NZ_CAMZMW010000016.1:0-81606 GCF_947311865.1 Paracoccus sp. PARArs4
CCCCCCCCCCCCCCCCCCCCCCCCCCCCCCCCCCCCCCCCCCCCCCCCCCCCCCCCCCCCCCCCCCCCCACCCCCCGGCCGTTTCAAGCCCTGCAAGGGGCGTTCCGGAAAAATGCACCGGGGGCGCAGATTTCGTGCCGAATGCGCTTGACCTTGTTCGCGGCACGCCGTACATCGCCCGCACTCCGTGGCGGAGTAGCTCAGTTGGTTAGAGCAGCGGAATCATAATCCGCGTGTCGGGGGTTCAAGTCCCTCCTCCGCTACCATTTCCCCCATCGTCGTTGATACGCGCCACACGGCTGGTGGCATGCCGCCTGCGGAATATCGTGATCGGGCTATGTGCCCTGTCGGTGGGGCAGAACAGACCGTCGCACCCCCGATTGCGCAGGCGATCGCATTGCGCGCCTTGCTGCCGTTGCGTTGCGGGGGTTCCTGAACCATCGCCTCGTTCGGTCGCGTTTCCTGTCCGCAAGGCGGCGCGCAGGCCATCATTGCCGATCGCGCCGCGAGACCCGCCGAACATCGCGGCTGACGGTCGCGGGAACGACCCTTGCGCGGCAGACGTTGTCACGCCGCGCGGGACGCGGCATCCTGCGCGAAAATCGCACGCACACGGACGAGGGGGCGCAAGACAGCTGCATGGAAGGTTCGACGACCCGCCTTACGCGTCCCGGTCACAATTGCTGGCGGATCGAGCAGTCGAACCGCTTTGCCTTCATCGTCGATGCCGACACCTATTTCACCGCCGTGCGGCAGGCGATGCTGCAGGCGCGGCGCAGCATCCTGATGATCGGCTGGGATTTCGATGCGCGGATCGAGCTGGGCAACCCCGAGGATGGAGGCCCCGCGAAGCTGGGCGATTTCGTGCGCTGGCTGGCGGACCGGAACGACGGGCTGCAGATCCGCTTGCTGCGGTGGGACACGGGCGCGCTCAAGGCGATGTTCCGGGGCAACACGCTGCTGACCATCCTGCGCTGGAAGGCGCATCCGCGCATCACGCTGCGGCTGGACGGCAAGCATCCGATCGCCAGTTCGCATCACCAGAAGATCGTCGTCATCGACGATTGCCTGGCCTTCTGCGGCGGCATCGACATGACCGAGGGGCGGTGGGACACGCGCGAGCACCGCGACGACGATCCCCGCCGCGTGGCGCCCTCGGGGGCGGCGCTGAAGCCCTGGCACGACGCGACCTCGGCCTTCGACGGGCCTGCGGCGCGGGCGCTCGGGGATCTGGCGCGGGACCGTTGGCGGATCGCGACGGGGCAGGACCTTGCGCCCGTGACGGATGCGCAGGGCTGCTGGCCGCAGATCCTGACGCCCGAGTTCCGCGACATGCCGCTTGCCATCGCGCGCACGCGGCCCGACATGCCCGACGTGCATCCCAGCTTCGAGATCGAGCAGATGTACCTGGACCTGATCGCGCGCGCGCGGCGCACGATCTATGCCGAGAGCCAGTATTTCGCATCCCGCCGCGTGGCGCAGGCCATCGCGCGCCGCCTGATCGAGGACGACCCGCCCGAGATCGTGATCGTGAACCCGGTCTCGGCCCAGGGCTGGCTGGAGCCCATCGCGATGGACAGCGCCCGCGCCAAGCTGTTCGAGGCGCTGAAGCGGCTGGATCACCGCGACCGGCTGCGCCTGTATCATCCGGTGACGGACGGGGGCGAGGACATCTATGTCCATGCCAAGGTGACGGTTGTGGACGATCTGTACCTGCGTGTCGGGTCGTCGAACTTCAACAACCGCTCGATGCGGCTGGATACGGAATGCGATGTCGTGCTGGCGGCGGACCGACCCGGGGCCGAGGGCATCGGCCCGCGCATCACCGCGCTGCGCGACGATCTTCTGGCCGAACATCTGGGCCTGTCCCCGGACGACATGACCGCGGCCATCCGGGATCATGGCGGCCTGATCCCCGCGATCGAGGCGCAGCTGCGTCCGCGCGGGCAGGGGCGCACGCTGGTCCCTTATCAGATTCCGGATCTGAACGGCTTCGTCGAATGGCTGGCCGAGAACGAGATCCTGGATCCCGACGGCCCCGACCAGATCTTCGAGGCCCCCGCCAGGCGCGGCCTCAGGCTGGGCTGGTTCCGCAGGCTGCGGTCACTTCGCCGGTCCCGTCGGTAGGCCATGCGCGATGCCGGCCGGGCTGTCGCTGGACAGCAGGCCGGATTCGATCGCCTTCTGGATCGCCTGGCGATTGTCCTGCGCGTCCAGCGCCTCTCGGGCGGCGTTCAGCCGGTATCGCAGGGCGGTGCGCGAGATGCCCAGATGGGCGCAGGCCTGTTCGTGGGTCATGCCGCAGGCGATGGCCTCCAGCGCCTCGATCAGGATGGGGCGCAGATGCAGGTCGCGGCCCACGATCTCGTGGCCGCGCCGGACCAGGTCCAGCAGTTCCTCGATCTCGGCGTCGCTGAATTCGCGGCTGCCATGCGCGACGCCGCAGACGGTGCGCGACTGCGGATCGCCCACCCCGATCGACAGCCCGTAGGCGACGCCGAAGCTGCGCGCCATCGCCATGACACCCATCGGATCGTCGCAATGCCGTTCAAGCGTGCTCCAGCGCAGGGCGCCGTCGTTCATCATCCCCCAGATCACCGAGGGGTCCGCCACGATCATGTTCCGCCGGGTATATTCCTGCGTCCATTCCGTGGCATAGGTCGTGACCCTGCGCACCGGCCGCGAGAAGCGGATATGGTATCCGCACATGAAGCCGCGCGGGGCCAGCGTGCTGATCCTGTCTTCGATATCCTGAATTTCGTTCATTGAATAAGCGCCTGAAATACACGCGTTTGTTGTAATTGAATGGATCGCTTCCCGCTGCAGGGAAGCCAGAATATACTTTGGAATAGAGCTATCATTCGGTGGGCCCGTGTCCAACAGGCAACATAGCCCCAATGCGCTATGGAAACGACCGTTTTGTCTATTTAATTGACCTGTGCGTCACCGGCGCGGGCGTTGATTGGTTTTGCCGTTTCGGCAGTTTTTGTTGGTTCAGGCATCCCCGTCGCGGGGTGCCGGCGTCCGCCCGGTGCCGCCTGCGATCTGCTTGCGCTCCGCGCCGCGATCGCTAGCTTGCCCCCCGAAACGTCGTTCCGACACGGATTTGCGGAGAGAGCAGCATGAAACGCGTGAAACTTGGCGGCAGCGATGTCGAGGTCAGCGAGATCTGCCTGGGCACCATGACCTTCGGCAACCAGACCCCCGAGGCCGAGGCCCATCGCCAGATGGACATCGCGCTGGATGCCGGCATGACCTTCATGGACGTGGCCGAGATGTATCCCGTGAACCCCGTTCGCCGAGAGACGATCGGCGTGTCGGAACAGATCATCGGCAACTGGCTGGCCCGCACCGGCAATCGCGACCGGGTCGAGATTGCGACGAAGATCACCGGCCCCAGCCAGATCCTGCGCGACGGCAGGCCCTACGACGGGGCGACGGTGCGCGAATGCATCGACGTCTCGCTGGCGCGCCTTCAGACGGACCGCATCGACCTGTACCAGCTGCATTGGCCGGTGCGCGGGTCCTGGGCGTTCCGCCAGAACTGGCGCTACGACCCCTCGGGGCAGGACAAGGCCCGCACGCTGGACCACATGGCCGATGTGCTGGACGCCCTGCACGAGGCCGTCCGCGCGGGCAAGCTGCGCGCCATCGGCCTCTCGAACGAGAGCGCCTGGGGCACCGCCCGCTGGTGCGACGTGGCCGACCGCACGGGTGCGCCGCGCATGGCCGCGATCCAGAACGAGTATTCGCCGCTCTATCGTCTGTTCGACACCGATCTGGCCGAGACGGTCGTGAACGAGGACCTGACGCTGCTGTCCTATTCCACGCTGGCGGCGGGGCTGCTGACGGGGAAATACGCAGGCGGCGCCATGCCCGAGGGCAGCCGCGCATCGGTGGACAAGGCAAGCGGCGGGCAGGGCAACCTGGGCGGTCGCAAGACGGCCGCGGGCATGGCCGCCGCGCAGGATTACGTCGATCTGGCCGCCGAGCACGGCTGGGACGTGGTCCACATGGCGACCGCATGGCAGCTGACGCGCCCCTTCAAGGTCGTGCCGATCATCGGCGCGACCACGGTGCCGCAGCTGACGCACCTGATCGAGGGTCTGGGCCGCGAGCTGCCCGAGGAGCTGGTCCGCGGCATCGACAGGCTTCACCGCGCGCATCCGTTGCCCTATTGATACCCGCCGGGCCGCGTCTATCTTGGGTGCAGCCCGGTTGATTGCACAAATGGGGACCATGCATGGCAAGCGATCCATATGCGGCGCTTGGTCTGTCGCGCGGTGCCGGCACCAGCGACATCAAGAGCGCCTATCGCCGTATCGTCAAGACCGACCATCCGGACGTGAACCCGGACCCGGAGGCGACCGCGCGCTTCAAGGCGGCGACCGCCGCCTATGACCTGCTGAAGGACGAGGACCGCCGCCGACGCTTCGACGCCGGAGAGATCGACGCCGACGGCAACGAGAAGATGGCGGGCTGGGGCCGTGGCGGCGGCAACCCCTTCGGCCAGGGGCCGTCGCATGGCGATCCCGACCTGTCGGACATCTTCGCGGACCTGTTCGGACAGGCGCAGTCCCAGCAGGGGCGTCGCGGCGGCTTCGGGGGCTTCGGCGGCTTCGGCGGCGGCACCCGGCGCGGAGAGGATCTGCGCATGGCCATGCGGGTCGATTTCATGACCGCCGCCACCGGCGGGCGCAAGCGCATCACGCTGCCCGATGGCAGCACGCTGGAGGTGGCGATCCCCAAGGGCGTGCGCGACGGTCAGTCCATCCGCCTGCGCGGCAAGGGAGAGCCGGGCATGGGCCGCGGCCCGGCGGGCGACCTGTACCTGGAGGTGTCGGTCGATCCGCATCCGCAGTTCCGCCGCGAGGGCGACGACATCCATGTCATCCTGCCCATCACCATCGACGAGGCCGTGCTGGGGGCCAAGGTCGCCGCGCCGACCATCGACGGTCCGGTGCGGCTGTCCATTCCGGCGGGTGCGACCTCGGGTCAGAAGATGCGCCTGCGCGGACGCGGCATCAACGGCGGCGACCAGCATGTCGAGCTGCGCGTCGCGATGCCCGAACCCGACGAGGAACTAGCGGCCTTCCTGACCGAATGGCGCAAGACCCGCGGCTACGACCCGCGGAGCTGATCCTTCCGCCGCGCGGGCAGGTCGTCCATCACCGCGCGGCGTTCCGCATCCGACATCCCCGCCCATGACGCGATCTCGGACAGGGTGCGCAGGCATCCCGCGCACAGCTGGCTGTCCGGGTCGATCCGGCAGGTCCCGATGCAGGGGCTGCGTGTCATCCGCGCAGGTGGCGCAGCCGGTCCAGCGCGCCCTGCAGGATGTATCCCGCCGCGACCTGGTCGATCACCTCGGCGCGCTTCCTGCGCGAGGTGTCGGCCTCGAGCAGGGCGCGTTCGGCGGCGACGGTCGACAGGCGTTCGTCCCAGAACCCGATGGGCAGCTCGGTCAGCCGCGACAGGTTGCGTGCGAAGGCGCGGGTGGACTGGCAGCGCGGGCCTTCGGACCCGTCCATGTTGCGCGGCAGGCCAAGGATCAGGCCCTTGAGGTCGCGGTCGGCCACGATCTCCAGCAGCGCCTGCGCGTCGAGGCCGAACTTCTTGCGGCGGACCACCGTGATCGGCGTCGCGACCGAGCGCATCCCGTCGCTGACTGCGACCCCGATGGTCTTGGTGCCAAGGTCGAGCCCCGCGATCGCGCCCATCGGCGGCAGGGCGGTCATGAAATCGGCGATGTCGTCATGGACCATCCGGGGTCCCTTTCGTGTCGGGGGCGTCAAGGCCCGCGCGGCTGGCTGCCGCGTTGATGCTGTCCAGCGCGGATGCGCTGTCCTCGAATATCGTGCGGGCCTCGGACAGGACCGCGTTGGCGTCCGCCGTCCGGCCCTGGACGGCCAGCGCGCCGATCAGCCGCGCCCATTCGGCGGGGCTGCCGCCTTCGCGGGCCAGGCGGTCGCGCAGGCCCTCGACCATGCCGTCGATCATCTGCGCGCGTTCCTCGTCGCTCAGATCGCCTGCGGCGGCGATGTCGTCGGCGGTGGGGCCGGGACGGGCAGGAAGCTCGTAATCGGGCTGCCCCGCAAGCCAGGCCAGTTCGGGCAGGGTCGCGCGTAGGAAATCGTTCCAGGGCGCGTCCTCGGGGCCGGTCTCCAGCAGGTCGCGCCAGATCGGAAAGGCGCGGTCGGGCCGCCCGTTCTGCACCATCAGCACGCCCTGCAGGTATCGCGCCTGCGGCTGGCCGGGATCGGCGCGCAGGCTGCGGGCCAGCTCGGCCTCGGCCTCGGGGGTGACGATGCCGCCCGCCGCCTCGACCATGACCGAGGCAAGCCGCGCGTGGTTCAAGGCCGAGGGCTGCAGATCGGTCAGCCGCTGCTGCGCGTCGCGCGCGGCGGCAAGGTTGCCCAGGTTCGCCTCGCTCTCGGCCAGAAGGGCAAGGCCCTGCGGGTCGTCGGGGCGGTCGGCCACGCGGTCGCGCAGGCGGTCCACCAGGTCGCGGTAATCCTGGTCCGCCTGAACCTGCGGGGCCGGGGCCAGCGTTTCGGCCTGCGCCTGCGACGGGCGGTTGCGATAGGCGTCCTCGGCGGCCTCGAACCGCGCCTGCAGGGGCAGGTCGCGCGCGCCGGGCACGCCCTGCCACAGATACAGCCCGACCCCTGCCGCCATCAGCACGGCCAGCACCGCCACCGCGACGCGCCCGCCCGCCGCGCCGCCCGAAGGTGCGGCCCCCGTCATGCGGCGGTCGGCATCCAGCACCTTGCGGCCGATCTCGCGGCGCAGACGCTCGGCATCCTCGGGGGCCAGTACGCCGCGTTCCAGGTCGCGCTCCACCTCTCGCAGCTGGTCGCGATAGACGCGCAGGTCATAGGCCGCCGCCGGTTCGGCACGCGCATCCGCACGGCGCAGCGGCATCGCGATTGCGGCTGCGGTCGCGGCGATCATGGCTGTCCCGACGATCCAGAACATCTGTGTCCCCCTTGGCTTCGCTGCCCTGACTATCGCCATTCCCGCCCGATCGAAAGCGGCGGCGTGACGCGCCCATCGGCGGGATGTCGCATTTTGCCGCGATCTGCCGTTCGCCGCCTTGCCCGTGGGGCTGGTCGCCGCCATGCTGCCCCGAAACACCGATGAGGCCCCCATGCCCGATACCGCCCGTTCCGGCCGCTACTCCGTCTTCGCCATCGCCCGCGAGGCGCTGCGCCAGCACAAGGGCTGGAACCGCGCATGGGCCAGCCCCGAACCGCGCGACCGCTACAAGGTAATCGTCGTGGGGGCGGGCGGACACGGGCTGGCCACCGCGTATTACCTGGGCAAGAACTTCGGCATCACCGATGTGGCCATCATCGACAAGGGCTGGCTGGGCGGCGGCAACACGGGCCGCAACACGACGATCATCCGCTCGAACTATCTGCAGGATCCGTCGGCGGCGATCTATGACAAGGCGCTGAAGCTGTATGAAGGTCTGAGCCAGGACCTGAACTACAACGTCATGTTCAGCCCGCGCGGCCTGATCATGCTGGCCCAGACCGAACACGAGGTGCGCGGCTACAAGCGCACCGTCTATGCCAACAACCTGCAGGGCGTCAGCACCGAATGGGTCGATCCGCAGCGCCTGAAGGAGCTGGTGCCGATCATCAATATCGACGGGCCGCGATACCCCGTGCTGGGCGGGCTGTACCAGGAACGCGGCGGCACCGCGCGCCATGACGCGGTGGCATGGGGCTATGCCCGCGCCTGTTCCGACATGGGCATGCACATCATCCAGAACTGCGAGGTGACGGGGGTCGAGACCGAGGGCGGGCAGGTCCGCGCCGTCAACACCAGCAAGGGCCGCATCGGCTGCGAGAAGCTGGCGATGGTCGTGGCGGGCCATTCCAGCCAGCTTGCGGAAATGGCGGGCTTCCGCCTGCCCATCGAAAGCGTCGCCCTGCAGGCCCTGGTCAGCGAGCCGATCAAGCCCTGCATGGATGTCGTCGTGATGGCCAACACCGTTCACGGATACCTGTCGCAATCCGACAAGGGCGAGATGGTCATCGGCGGCGGCACCGACCATTTCAACAACTTCACCCAACGCGGCAGCTGGCACCATGTCGAGGAAACCGTCCGCGCCCTGGTCGAGACCTTCCCGATGATCGGGCGCCTGAAGATGCTGCGCCAATGGGGCGGGATCGTGGACATGACGGGCGACCGCTCGCCCATCCTGTCGACGACGCCCGTGGGCGGGGTCTTCGTCAATTGCGGCTGGGGCACGGGGGGCTTCAAGGCGATCCCCGGATCGGGCTGGGCGATGGCCGAACTGGTCGCCAAGGGCCGCCCCGGGCCGCTGGCCGCCGATTTCGGGCTGGACCGCTTCCGCGAGGGGCGCTTCATCGACGAATCCGTCGCGGCAGGAGTGGCACATTGAGCACGGTTTCGCCGCGTGTCGCGCCCCCGGAAACCCGAGGCGGGGTTTCCGCATTAGCTTTTCGCAACTCCGAACGGAGAAAGGAAAGCCAATGTCCGATCGCAACAACAACGGTCTTTACTTCATCGTCGGCGGCCTCGTGGTCGTCGTGGCACTGCTGTTCTTCTTCCTGGCGGGCGGCGATGCCGAGATGCCCGCAGCCGGTGGCGGCGACAGCACCGAGGTCAACGTGGATGCCGGCGGCGGTGAGCCTGCCGAGGCGCCCGATGTCTCGGTCGAGGCCGAATCGCCCGAACCGGCGAACTGATACCGCGCGACCGCGCGTGATTTCGAACGGCACCGCCGGGGTTTCCCCGCGCGGTGCCGTTTCGCGTTCCGACACCCTGCCTGCAAGGACTGCCCCATGCTGATCCTGACCTGCCCGCATTGCGGCATCCAAGCCGAGGAAACCGAACTGCACAACGGCGGCGAGGCGCATCTGAAGCGCGTCGGCCCGGATGGCAGCGACGAGGAATTCGAGGGCTACATGTTCGCCCGCAGGAACCCGCGCGGCGTCCACCTGGAACGCTGGCGGCACGCCTATGGCTGCGGCAAGTGGTTCATCGCCGCCCGCTGCACGGTGACGCTGCAGGTCTTCGGGACCTATGCCGCGCAGACGACGACGCCCCCCGACCATATCGTGCAGGCCGTCCGCGCCGCGCGTCCCGACTGGAACCCGACCGAAGAAGGCGCCTCCGAATGACCCATGTGCCCCCCTTCCGGCTGCCGCGGGGCGGCCGCCTGATCGACCGCTCGGACCAGCTGGGGTTCCGCTTCGACGGTCGCCACCTGCGCGGGCTGCGCGGGGACACGCTGGCATCGGCGCTGCTGGCCAACGGCCAGATGATGATGGGCCGGTCCTTCAAGTATCACCGCCCGCGCGGCCCCGTCGCTTCGGGGGCCGAGGAGCCGAACGCCCTTCTGGGCCTGGGGCAGGGCGGCCGGTTCGAGCCGAACCAGCGCGCGACGACCACTGCGCTGGTGCCCGGCATGGTGACGCGCAGCCAGAACTGCTGGCCGTCGCTGGATGCCGATATCGGGGCGGTGAACGACTGGCTGTCGCCGCTGCTGCCGGCGGGCTTCTACTACAAGACCTTCATCCATCCGCGGCCCTTCTGGAAGCATGTCTTCGAACCCGTGATCCGGCGCAGCGCGGGTCTGGGCAAGGCGCCGACCGATCCCGATCCCGATCTCTATGAACAGGCATACGGCTTTGCGGACGTGGTGGTCGTCGGCGGCGGCATCGCGGGGCTGCAGGCCGCGCGCGACGCGGCGGCAGGGGGCGGCACGGTCACCGTGCTGGAGCAGTCGCCGCATTGGGGCGGGCGCACGCCCACCGATCATGCGGGCGGGCAGGACGCCATCGACGCGCTGCTGACTGATCTGCGCGCCATGCCCGGCGTCACCCTGCGCCGCAACTGCATGGCCACGGGGCTTTACGATCACGGCTATCTGATCGCTCGAGAGGCGCTGGCCGATCACGATCCGAACCAGGGCATCCCGCGCCAGCGGCTGTGGCGCATCCGGGCGGGCCGCGTGATCACCGCGACAGGCGCGCTGGAACGTCCGCTGTCCTTTGCCTGCAACGACGTGCCGGGCGTGATGCTGGCCTCGGCCATGCGCGATTTCATCGACCTGCACGGCGTCGCGCCGGGGCAGCGCATCGTGGTGGTCACGAACAACGACGACGCCTATCGCACGGCGCTGATCGCCGCCGATGCCGGGCTGGACGTGGCCGCCATCGTCGATGCCCGCCCGCAGGCGACGGGCGATCTGCCGCAGGCGGTCCGCGACCGCGGGATCGAGGTGCTGACCGGCAGCGCGATCGCCAAGGTGAAGGGCCGCCGCCATGTCGAGGCGGTCGCCATCTGCGATCAGGACGGCGAGGGGAAGATCACCCGCACCGTCGAATGCGACGCGGTGGCGATGTCGGGCGGCTGGTCGCCGGTCGTCCATCTCTACAGCCATTGCGGCGGCAAGCTGACCTGGGACGAGGCGCAGGCCCTGTTCCGCCCCGACCCTGACCGCCCGCCGCTCGGGCCGGACGGGCAGGGGATCGCGCAGGCCGTTGGCGCGGCGAATGGCGATCTGTGCTGCGCGGGCGATCTGGAACGGCCCGAGGGCGCGACCATGCCCGTCTGGGTGATGCCCGCCCGCGCGCCCCACAAGCTGCGTGCCAAGATGTGGCTGGATTACCAGAACGACGTGAAGGTCACCGATGTCGAGCTGGCCGCGCGCGAAGGCTATGCCTCGGTCGAACATACCAAGCGATACACCACCCTTGGGATGGCGACCGATCAGGGCAAGCTGAGCAACATCAACGGGCTGGCGGTCCTGTCGGGCGCGCTGGACCAGCCGATCCCGGCCACGGGGACCACGACCTTCCGCCCGCCCTATACGCCGCTGACCCTTGCGACCATCGCCGCCGATGCGCGGGGCGAGGCGTTCCAGCCGCTGCGCAAGACCCCGATGCATGGCTGGCACGAGGCGAAGGGCGCATCCTGGGAACCTGTCGGCCACTGGCGCAGGCCCTATGCCTATCCGCAGGGCGCCGAGGACCGCGAGGCCGCCGTCGCGCGCGAGATCCTGGCCGTGCGCAAGGGTGTCGGCACGCTGGATGCATCGACCCTGGGCAAGATCGTCGTGAAGGGGCCGGATGCGGGCCGCTTCATGGACATGATGTACACGAACATGATGTCCACGCTGAAGGTCGGGCGCTGCCGCTATGGGCTGATGTGCAACGAGAACGGCTTCCTGATGGATGACGGCGTCGTCGCGCGCCTGTCCGACGACACCTGGCTGTGCCACACCACGACCGGTGGGGCCGACCGCATCCATGCCCACATGGAGGATTGGCTGCAATGCGAGTGGTGGGACTGGAAGGTCTTCACCGCCAACCTGACCGAGCAGTACGCCCAGATCGCCGTGGCGGGCCCGCAGGCGCGCACCCTGCTGGAGCGTCTGAACGGCAGCATAGACCTGTCGGCGGATGCGCTGCCCTTCATGGCCTGGGCCGAGGGCGACCTTGCGGGCATTCCCGCGCGGATCTTCCGCATCAGCTTCTCGGGCGAACTGAGCTTCGAGATCGCAGTCCCGGCCGCGCGCGGGTTGGAGCTGTGGGAGAAGCTGCACGACGCGGGCGCCGATCTGGGGATCACCCCCTATGGCACCGAGGCGATGCATGTCATGCGCGCCGAGAAGGGCTTCATCATGATCGGCGACGAGACGGACGGCACGATCATCCCGCAGGATCTGGGGCTGGACTGGGCGATCTCGAAGAAGAAGGCGGATTACATCGGCAAGCGCGCGCAGCGCCGCCTGCACATGGTCGATGGCACCCGCTGGAAGCTGGTCGGTCTGGAAAGCCTCGACGGGCAGGTGCTGCCGGACGGCGCCTATGCCGCGACCGACCAGGTCAACGCCAATGGCCAGCGCGTGACCGAGGGGCGCGTGACCTCGAGCTACCGCTCGCCCACGCTGGACCGTCCCGTCGCGATGGGGCTGGTGCGCCACGGCCCCGCGCGGATGGGGCAGGTGCTGGAATTCCCCATGCCCTCGGGGGCGGTGATGAAGGCGCGGATCGTCGATCCGGTATTCTACGACAAGGAAGGGAGCCGCCTGAATGGCTGAGCATCTGGCCCGCATTTCCCCCGTGACCGATCTGGGCATGATCGCCCTGCGCGGCGACCTGGCCGCGATCGCGGATGCCGCCGGGATGGCTGCGCCCGAACGGACCTGCATCGCGACCGACGGCCCCCGCAGCCTGGCTTGGATGTCCCCCGACGAGGCGCTGCTGATCCTGCCCGCCCCGCAGACCCCGGAGGCGGTCGAGACCCTGACCCTGGCGCTGGACGGCCAGCACGCGCTGGTCGCCGACGTTTCGGATGCGCGCGCGGTCTTCGACGTGGTCGGGCCGGGGGCCGCCGACGTGATCGCCAAGCTGGCGCCGGTCGATGCGGCGGCGATGCCGCAGGGCCACCTGCGGCGCACCCGAATGGCGCAGGTCGCCGCCGCGATCTGGCGCATCGAGGGCGGCTTCCGCGTGATCGGGTTCCGATCCACCGGCGATTACCTGGGACTGATCCTGCGCAATGCCGCGATCGCCGGCAGCGGGCTGGCCCCGCGTTGATCGGGCGGTGATCGGACGGTGATCGGGCGGGGAACCCCGCCCTGACCCCTTGCGTTGACGGGCCGAATACGGGACTGTGCGCCCGGACTGGTCCAACCTATTCAGAAAGGACGGAAAATGGCCTTCACGCTTCCCGATCTTCCCTATGCACACGACGCGCTTGCCGCAGGTGGCATGTCCAAGGAAACGCTGGAATTCCACCACGACAAGCACCACAACGCCTATGTCACCAAGCTGAACGAGCTGGTCGCCGGCACCGAGTGGGAAGGCAAGTCGCTGGAAGAGATCGTCAAGGGCACCTATCAGCCCGACGCGGTTGCCCAGAACGGCATCTTCAACAATGCCAGCCAGCACTGGAACCACAGCCAGTTCTGGGAAATGATGGGCCCGAACCCCGGCCCGATGCCCGCAAACCTGGAAGCCGCGATCACCGAGAGCTTCGGTTCGGTCGACGAGTTCAAGAAGAAGTTCACCGAGAACGGCGTTGGCCAGTTCGGTTCGGGCTGGGTCTGGCTGGTGAAGAACAGCGACGGCAGCCTCGAGGTCACCAAGACCGAGAACGGCGTCAACCCGCTCTGCTTCGGTCAGACCGCGCTTCTGGGCTGCGACGTGTGGGAGCACAGCTACTACATCGACTTCCGCAACGCGCGTCCGAACTACCTGTCGAACTTCCTCGAGAAGCTGGTGAACTGGGACAACGTGGCTTCGCGCCTCTGATCGCCCACGTCATCCACATGGCAGGGCCCGTCGCATCGCGGCGGGCCCTTCTGCATGGTTGCAACACCGTGAATGGCCTGCAGGCCCGTGCGGCATTGGCTTTTCCGCCCGTCGCGGTATATGACCAGACGGACTGCCACCAGATCGGACAATCGCCGCCATGGCCAACCAGAACGACAGCTTCATCGACGAAGTCACCGACGAACTGCGCCGGGACCGCCTCTATGGTGCATTCCGCCGTTTCGGCTGGATCGGCGGCGTGGTGATCCTTGCCATCGTCGGCGGGGCTGCGTGGCGCGAATACAGCAGCAGCCGCGACAGCGCCTCGGCGCAGGCATTCGGCGATGCGGTCCTTGCCGCCGAGAATGCCGGCCCGGCCCAGATCGCGGAGCTGGACCCCGAGGGCAGCGCCGCGCGTGCCGCCCTGATCCAGCTGCTGGCATCGGGCGCATGGCGTGCCGAGGGCGATGACGAAGCCGCCATCGCCGCGCTGCAAGAGGCTGCGACCGCCGCCCCCGAGGGCGACATCCTGCGCGATCTGGCGCAGTTGAAGCGCGTCATCGCGGCGGGCAACTCGATGGATGCATCGGAACGCGACCAGATCCTGACGCGCCTGTCGCGCGCGGGCGCCCCGTTCGAGCTGCTGGCCCTGGAACAGAAGGCCGTGGCGCTGGTCGATGCGGGCCGGACCGAGGATGCGATCACGCTGATCCGCCAGATCCAGCAGAAGAACGGGCTCAGCCAGGCCTTGCGCAACCGCCTGACCGAGATGATGATCGCCCTTGGTGCGGACCCCGCGCCGAATGACGACATGGCCTCGGGCAGCTGATCCGCGGCCCTGGCAGCAAGAACGGACGAGGGAGATTCGGGGAATGACCGCGACCTTGCGATTGACGCTGGCGATTGCCACGGCCTTCGGGCTGGCAGCCTGCGACCGCGACGAGAAGCTGCCGGGCCAGCGGCTGGACCCGCTTGCCGTGACCTCGCCCGACGGTCCGGGATACGAGGGCGCGGCCGGGATCACCGGCACGGCCCTGTCGCTGCCGGGCATCAGCGGCAATTCCGAATGGACCCAACGCGCGGGCAATGCCGCGCATGCGCCGGTCCATGCCGCGATCGGGCAGGGCACGAACCGCATCTGGTCGGCCCCCATCGGGCAGGCCCAGTCCAAGCGTCACCGCATCACCGCCGATCCGGTCGTGGCGGGTGGCCTCGTGTTCACGCTGGATGCGCAGGCGCGCGTCACCGCGACCTCGGTCGGGGGCGGGCGGGCCTGGTCCACCGACATCACGCCGGTGCAGGAAAACCCGGCAAGCGCCTCGGGCGGGGGCCTCGCCTATGAAGGCGGGCGCATCTTCGCGACCACGGGCTTCGGCGAGCTGGTCGCGCTGGACGCCACCAGCGGCGCGGTGCTGTGGCGCCAGCGCGTGGACAACGCCATCGGCGGCGGGCCCGCCGTCAGCAACGGCATGGTCTATGTCGCCTCGCGCAGCAGCGTCGGCTGGGCCGTGCGCGCCAGCGACGGTCGCGTGATGTGGCAGACCTCGGGGTCGCCCTCGACCTCGGGGGTGATGGGCGTATCGACCCCGGCGGTCGCGGGCGACACGGTGATCTTCCCGTTCTCGTCGGGGCAGCTGGTGGCCGTGGATGCGGCCAGCGGCCTGACGACCTGGACCTCGCAGATCGCGGGGCGGCGGGCAGGGCGCAGCATCGGCTATATCCGCGACGTGACGGGCGATCCGGTCGTCTCGGGCGGGCGGGTCTTCGGCGGCACGTCCTCGGGGCGGATCGACGCGGTGGACCTGGCCAGCGGCCTGCGCGGCTGGTCCGCGGATGACGGCGCCTCCAGCCCCGTCGTCGTGGCGGGCGGGTCCGTCTTCGCCGTCAACGACCAGGCAGAGCTGATCCGCCTCGACGCCGCGACCGGCGGCGTCATCTGGCGCCAGCCCATGCCCTATTTCACCACCGAGCGTGTTCGCCGCCAGTCCGGCATCCACGCTCATTACGGCCCCGTCCTTGCAGGCGGTCGGCTGTTCGTCGCCTCTTCGGATGGCGTGCTGCGGGTCTTCGACCCGGCGTCCGGCACGCTGACGGGGAAGGCTGAAATTCCCGGCGGGGCCGCCTCTGCTCCTGCGGTCGCCGGACAGACCCTCTATGTCGTCGGACGCGACGGCCAGTTGCACGCATACAGATGACCTTCACACTCGCCATCGTCGGCAGACCCAACGTGGGCAAGTCGACCCTATTCAACCGTCTCGTCGGCAAGAAGCTGGCGCTTGTGGACGACCAGCCGGGGGTGACCCGCGACCTGCGCGAAGGCGCGGGCCGCCTGGGCGACCTCCGCTTTGTCGTGATCGACAGCGCCGGCCTTGAAATGGCCGAGGATGACAGCCTTCAGGGGCGCATGCGCCGCCTGACCGAACGCGCCGTGGACGAGGCCGATATCTGCCTGTTCGTCGTGGATGCCCGTGCGGGCATCACGGCGGCGGACGAATATTTCGCCGACATCCTGCGGCGCCGCGCCAAGCACGTGATCCTGGCCGCCAACAAGGCCGAGGGTCGCGCGGGCGAATCCGGCGCGCTCGAGGCCTATGGCCTGGGCCTGGGCGAACCGCTGCGCATCTCGGCCGAACATGGCGAGGGGATGGACGATCTCTATTCCACGCTGGTTCCGCTGGCCGACGAGGTCGAGGCCGCGCGCCCCGCGCCCATCGCCGCCGAGACCGACGTGACCCTGTCCGACGAGGATGCCGAGACCGGCGAGGGCGAGGAGGACTGGCGTCCAAGCGCCGCGCGCCCCCTGCAGCTGGCCGTGATCGGGCGCCCGAATGCGGGCAAGTCCACGCTGATCAACAAGATCATCGGCGAGGATCGCCTGCTGACCGGCCCCGAGGCCGGCATCACCCGCGATTCCATCAGCGTGACCACGCAGTTCATGGATACGCCGATGCGGATCTTCGACACTGCGGGGATGCGCAAGCGCGCCAAGGTCACCGACAAGGTCGAGAAGCTGTCGGTCGCCGACGGTCTCCGCGCCGTCCGCTTTGCCGAGGTTGTCGTCGTCCTGCTGGACGTGGCCATCCCGTTCGAGCAGCAGGACCTGCGCATCGCCGATTTCGCCGAGACCGAGGGCCGTGCCGTCGTCGTCGCCGCGAACAAGTGGGACCTCGAGGACGACAAGCCGCACAAGCTGAACGAGCTGCGCGCCAGCTTCGAGAAGCTGCTGCCGCAGCTGAAGGGTGCGCCGCTGGTCACCGTCTCGGCCCGCACGGGCAAGGGGCTGGACCGCCTGCACAACGCCATCCTGAAGGCGCACGAGGTCTGGAACCGCCGCGTCAGCACCGCCCGCCTGAACCGCTGGCTGGAGGCGATGACCGAGAGCCACCCGCCCCCCGCGCCGGGCGGCCGCCGCATCCGCCTGCGCTACATGACGCAGGTCAAGACGCGCCCGCCGGCCTTCATCGTCAAGGCGACGCATACGGATCACATTCCCGACAGCTATCAGCGCTATCTGATCAACGGGCTGCGGATCGATTTCGACATGCCCGGTACGCCGATCCGGCTGTTCTTCCGCGACCAGGGTCAGGACAACCCGTACAAGGCCAAGGCGCAGAAGATCAATCAGTCCGGCGCGCTGTCCAAGCACAAGAACCGGCAGAAGCCCAAGGGCGGCTGATCAGCTGGCCGCCCGGATCAGCACCGCCGCCATCCCGGAAATCCCCAGGATGGCGGCGAATGCGATGACCGGATCGCTGCCCATCGCGGTCAGCGCGATCGCGCAGAAGGCCCAGATCAGGGCGGTGGAATAGCCGATGCTGGGGCCGATCCAGATCTGCGCCGCCATCCCGATGGCCGTGCCCGGCAGGATCGCCAGCGCCGCTACCGCCTGCGTCTGAAGGCTCAGCGCGCCTGTCAGCGCACCGGCCAGCGTGGCCGAGAACAGCGCCGTGGCCCAGCCCGCGACGAAGCCCACCGCAGGCCGCTTGCGTCTCGCCGCCCGTCGCGCGGCCCATATCGTCAGAATCATTCCCGCCCCGTTCGCCGCCAGCAGCGCATCGCGCTGATCCAGCAGGAACCACGGCGCCGCCGACAGCACGACCAGCCCCGCAACCAGTTGCGGCCAGATGCGGCAACGCCCGTTGCGCAGATCGCGGCGATCGCTTGGGAACAGCCACTGGCCCGCGGCGTCCATCGCGACCGCGGCCCAGATGGTCAGCAGCAGCCCCCACATCAGGAAATTCGCCGGATCGAGGTACAGAAGCGGGATCGTCATCCCCTCGGCCAGTTCCGGCGCGCCGGGGCCCAGCTCGGCCGAGGTGACGTTATAGGGGTTCATGAAGCTTGGCAGCGGCAGCAGCGCAGGGGTGAAGACCGGCGGATGCGTGCGCCATGCAAAGACGATGCCCCCGATCACGAAGATCGCGGCGGCAAGGCTTTGAATGATCGCGTTGGCCAGTTTCATCCCGGCCAACGCGCGAAGGCGTCCCCGGTTGCAACCGGGGTGCGACACCTTATCAGGCCAGCTGGCCGTCGGTGGTCAGGCTGCGCTTGCCGCCCAGATAGGGCCAGAGCACCTCGGGCAGGGCGACCGAACCGTCCGCTTGCTGGCCGTTTTCCAGCACCGCGATCAGCGTGCGGCCCACGGCCAGGCCCGAACCGTTCAGCGTGTGCACGAATTCCGGCTTGCCGCCGCCCTCGGGGCGATAGCGGGCATTCATGCGCCGCGCCTGGTAGTCGCCGCAATAGCTGACGCTGGAAATCTCGCGATAGCGGTCCTGACCCGGCAGCCAGACCTCCATGTCATAGGTGACACGGGCGCCCGCGCCCATGTCACCCGCACAGAGGATCATCGTGCGATAGGGCAGGCCCAGCTTCTCCAGCACGGTCTCGGCGCAGCGGGTCATGCGCTCGTGTTCGGCCAGGCCGTTCTCGGCATCGGTGATCGAGACCATCTCGACCTTCTCGAACTGGTGCTGTCGCAGCATGCCGCTGGTGTCGCGACCCGCGCTGCCCGCCTCGGAGCGGAAGCACTGGCTGTGGGCCACCATGCGGCGGGGCAGGGCGGAATGGTCGACCAGGTCGCCATGGACGGTGTTCGTCAGCGTCACCTCGGACGTGGGGATCAGCCAATAGCCCTCGCGGGTCTTGTAGCTGTCCTCGCCGAATTTCGGCAGCTGGCCGGTGCCGGTCATCATGTCTTCGAGGACCAGGACGGGGGTCCAGGTCTCCTGCAGGCCGTGTTCGTCGACATGAAGGTCGATCATGAACTGCGCTAGCGCACGATGCACGCGGGCGACCGCGCCCTTCAGCACGACGAAGCGGCTGCCCGACAGCTTGGCGCCGGTCTCGAAATCCATGCCGGGGACGACGCCCGCGATCTCGTAATGCTCGCGCGGCTTGAAGTCGAAGGCGCGCGGGGTGCCCCAACGGCGCAGCTCGACATTGTCGTCCTCGTCCTCGCCGTCGGGGACGGTGTCCAGCGGCAGGTTCGGAATGCCCATCAGCAGATCGCGCAGCCGGGCGTCCAGCTCGTCTGCCTCGGACTGCATGCGCGCGATATCGGCCTTTTTTTCGCCCACAAGGGCGCGGAGGCGCTGGAACTCGTCCTCGTCGCCGCGTGCCTTGGCGGCGCCGACTTCCTTGCTTGCCTTGTTCTGTTCGGCCTGCGCGGTCTCGGCTGCGCTGATGCGGGCGCGGCGTTCGGAATCCAGCGACAGGATCTGGTTGCTGAGCCCGCTGAGGCCGCGCCGGTTCAGCGCGCGCTCGAAGGCTTCGGGATTTTCACGGATGGCCCGGATATCATGCATGGCGTCGATCCTGTCGCTTGGGAACGCTGCATGCCTAACCCAAGCCCGCGCAGGACAAAAGCCCGCTTAGCGGTCGGGATCGCAGAACAGCTTGTACATCAGGCCCACCACCTCGGCGGCGCGGGGGTCCGACACGGAATAGAGCCGCGCCTTGCCGTCGCGCCGACATTCCACCAGCCCCTCCGAGCGCAGGCGCGCAAGCTGCTGGCTGACCGCGGCCTGGCGCAGCCCCAGCAGATGTTCCAACTCGCCCACGGTACGTTCGCCCGAGGACAGGTGGCACAGGATCATCAGGCGCCCCTCGTGGGCCAGCGCCTTCATGAAGCTGCTGGCCTCGGCGGCGCGCTTGACCATGTCGGTCCGGGCCATCGCGACGGGCGACGGTTCGGATCCGGGTACGGAACGTTCGATATATGCAATCTGATTCATGAAATTCCCCCCATTCAACCCCCGGCCACGGCCCGGTCCAGCACATGGCGCAGCCTTGCGTCGAACGAAGCGGGGTCGGAATATCCCTCGAAGCGGTCGATCTCGATGCCGTTCGCAAGCAGCAGGAAGCTGGGCGTCACGCGCGGCATCCGTCCGATGGCCAGCCCGTCGGGCCAGGGCGCATCCAGCGGCTGCTCGAACATGGGGGCCATGCGCGCAGCCGCGCTGGCACCCGGTGCGTGCATCACCTCGCGGCGGAAGGCCGCGCTTTCGTGGCAGTCGTCCGCAGTGATCACCATCAGCCGCAGATCCGTCGCGGCGCGGGCGGCAAGGGGCAGGAACCCCAGGGCCAGACCGGCAATGACGGCGCGTCGGGATGGCGACTGCATCGGAACAATTCTCCTTCGCGGGATGCCGAATGCTACCCTTTTGATGTATTGCCTGTCTAGGGAACTGCACGGGATGCAGCTATTGCCCGCCGGTCGCGGCTGGTCCAGTCTGGCGCAAAAGCGCGGGGACAGGGCCATGGATCAGCTTCTTCAGCCAGTATTGCAAGGCGATCGGCGTGCCCTGTCGCGTGCGATCACGCTGGTTGAATCGACCCGAGCGGATCACCGCGAACGGGCGCAGGAGCTGATCGCGGCGCTTCCACCGGCGGAAAACAGCCTACGGATCGGGCTGTCCGGCACGCCCGGCGTGGGCAAATCCACCTTCATCGAGTCGTTCGGCACCGCGCTGACCGATGCGGGCCTGCGTGTCGCGGTCCTTGCGGTCGATCCGTCATCGACCCGTTCGGGTGGATCAATCCTGGGCGACAAGACCCGGATGGAGACGCTGTCGCGCAACCCCCGCGCCTTCATCCGGCCCAGCCCCTCCAGCGCGCAGCTGGGCGGCGTCGCCCGCCGCACCCGCGAGGCCCTGCGCCTGTGCGAGGCCGCCGGCCACGACATCGTGCTGATTGAGACCGTCGGCGTCGGCCAGTCCGAGACGCTGGTCGCCGAGATGACGGACCTGTTCGTCCTGCTGCTGGCGCCCGCGGGGGGCGACGAATTGCAGGGCGTCAAGCGTGGCATCATGGAGATGGCGGACCTCGTGCTGGTCAACAAGGCCGATGGCGACCTGCTGCCGACGGCCCGCCGGACGGTCGCGGATTACGCGGGCGCGCTGCGCCTGCTGCGCAAGCGGCCCCAGGACCCCGAGGGGTTCCCCAAGGCGCTGCCGGTTTCGGCCGCGACGGGCGACGGCCTGCCCGAGGCGTGGCAGCAGATGCAGGCATTGGCGAAATGGCGGCGCGAGCATGGGCATTTCGACACGAACCGGGCGCAGCAGGCGCGTCACTGGTTCATGGCCGAACTGCGCGCGGGGCTTCTGGCACAGCTGGACACGCCCGATGCGCGGGGGCGGCTGGACCGGCTGGGGCGCGGTGTGGCGGCGGGCGATCTGCCCCCCGGCCAGGCCGCGCGGCAGATGCTGGACTGGCTGGCCGGACGGCGGGCGTGAAATAGCTGCCCGATTTGCGGCCCCGTCACGGGTCGATCCGTGCGATGATCGCCCTATGACGAAAGGTGGACCCATGCGCGATCTGACGGATGACATGCTCTATCGGGCGCTTCTGGCCCGCGACCCCGCCTACGAGGGGCGGGCGCTGGTCGGCGTGACCTCGACCGGGATCTTCTGCCGCCTGACCTGTCCGGCGCGCAAGCCCTTGGCCCGGAACTGCCGCTGGTTCGCGGATGCGGCCTCGGCGCGGGATGCGGGGTTCCGGCCCTGCCTGCGCTGCCGCCCCGAGCAGGTCGCCCTGCCGCCCGTCGTGGCCGATCTGCTGGCCGCCCTCCGCGCCGATCCCGAACGCCGCTGGTCCGAGGGCGACCTGAAGGCGCGGGGGCTTGATCCCTCGACCGTCAGGCGGCAATTCCGGCAGCATATGGGGCGCAGCTTCCTGCAGATGGCGCGGGACGCGCGCCTGCGCCAGGGCATGGGACGTATCGCGATGGGGGACGATGTGATCGAGGCACAGCTTGATGCGGGGTTCGACAGCGCCTCGGGGTTTCGCGCGGCGTTCCGGCGGCTGTTCGGCCATGCGCCGCAGGATCTGCGCGGCGGTGGCGACCTGGCGGCGGAATGGATCGAGACGCCCCTTGGCGGAATGATCGCGATCGTGGACGACAGCTCGCTGCACCTGCTGGAATTCGTGGACCGCAAGGCGCTGCCGCAGGGGCTTGCGCGGCTGTCGCGGATGGTCGGCGGGCGGATCGGGCTGGGGCGCAGGCCCATGACCGACCGGGTCGAGGCCTCGCTTGGGGATTTCTTCGCGGGGCGCAACGGGCGGCTGGACCTGCCGGTGACGCTGCACGGGACCGAGTTCCAGCGCGCCGTCTGGACCGCGCTGCGCGACATCGCACCGGGCGCGACCTGCAGCTATGCCGGGCTGGCCGCGGCCATCGGGCGGCCAAGCGCAGTCCGCGCGGTCGCCTCGGCCAATGCGAACAACCGATTGGCGCTGGTGATTCCCTGCCACCGCGTGATAGGCAGCGACGGTAGGCTTGCCGGCTATGCCGGGGGGCTGTGGCGCAAGGAGCGTCTGATCTCGCTCGAGGCGTCCTATCGCGATCCGGGGGCGAATCGGGTTGACGCAGGGCTTCTGCCGCTGTAATCACCCGCGAACGGAATTCCGGGCGCTGCCTCGCGGCGCCCTTTCACATTGGGACGGACCCACTGCCGGGAACGCCCGCAAAGCTGAGACGAAGGAACAACACCATGTCGCGCGTCTGCGAACTGACCGGCAAAGGCCCGATGACAGGCAACAATGTCAGCCACGCCAACAACAAGACCCGTCGCCGTTTCCTGCCGAACCTGAACGACGTCACGCTGATGTCGGAAAAGCTGGGCCGCGGCTTCTCGCTGCGCATTTCGGCCGCAGCACTGCGTTCGGTCGACCACCGCGGTGGCCTCGATGCCTTCCTGGCCAAAGCCAAGGACACCGAGCTTTCGGATCGTGCGCTGAAGATCAAGCGCGAGATCGCGAAATCGGACGAGGGTGCGGCAGCACTTTCGGCCTGAGGCATGAACGGCAGGGACGCCCTGCCGACACGCCCTGCGCAATGCCCCGCCATCCGGCGGGGTTTTTGCATTTGCGGCTGCGACCGATTGGCTGCTGACCTTGCCGGGACCGGCTGCTAGGGTCCGCGCCATGTTGCGTCCGCTGCCCATCCTTCTGGCCATCGTCATCGCGCTGACCTCGGTCGGTGTCGGGTCGGCGCGCGGGACCGCGCGGATCGGCGGGCAGGTGGTCATCTGCACGGGCGAGGGCGTGATCAGTGTGCCCGACCCGCGCGGCGGACAGGTGCATCTGTGCCCCGACATGGCGCTGGCATTGTTAAGTGCCCCGATGCCCGAGGGGGTGTCGCTGCCCCGTCCCGCCCCGGTTCCCGCAGGCGTCCTGCGCCCCGCGGTCCGGCCTGCGCCGCACGCGGTCGGTGCCCGTGCCTTTCGCGCCCGCGACCCGCCTGTCGTTCCGACCGCCCAATCACACGCGAAACGACAGACCAAGGACGAACATCATGAAGACCCTCATTTCCGCCAGCCTTCTGGCGATCCTGCCCGTTGCGGCGCTTGCCCATGACGGGATGCACGTGAACGACGCCTATGCGCGCAGTGCGAACCCGGTGACCGGCGCGATCTTCATGCAGCTGGAAAACCACCGCCAGACCGCCTGCACCCTGCAGGGCGTCGCATCCGACGCCGCCGAGAAGGTGGAACTGCACACCCATACCGAGGATAACGGCGTCATGCGCATGGGCGCCATCGAAGGCGGTATCGAGATCCCCGCGGGCGAGACGCACGAGCTGGCGCGCGGCGCGGACCACGTCATGCTGATGGGGCTGGCGCAGCCGCTGAACGATGGCGATCCGGTCGCCCTGACGCTGGATTTCGGCGATTGCGGCATGGTCGAGGTCGAGGCCGTCGTGGACAACGACCGCGAGGCGGATCACGCGGGCCATGGGCATGACGCCCATGCCGGCCACTGATCAGGCGGCCAGCCGTCCGATCAGCTGTGCCGTGACGGGGCCAAGCTCGGCCACGATGCGGCGCACGCCCTCGGCAGATGCATGGATGCCGTCGGGCTGCAGCAGCGGCCCGCGCAGATCGGGCGCGACCGCCGCCAGCGGCGCATAGAGATCGGGCAGCAGCAGCGCGCCGTGACGCGCGGCGATGCGGGGCCACATCTCGGCCCAGTCCGCGCGCCAGTCGTCCGGGCCCTTGGGGGCCTGGATCCCCACCAGCAGCAGCGGCCTGCCGCCGCGACCCGCGCGGGTCAGGATGGCATCCAGGTTGGGTTCCGCATCGGCGGCGGTCCAGCCGCGCAGCATGTCGTTCCCGCCCAGCTCGACGATGACGGCATCGGGCTCGTGGCGGGGCATCGCCAGCTCTATCCTGATGCGCCCGCCATAGGTCGTGTCGCCGGACAGTCCGCCGTTCAGCAGCGTCGCGGGCCGGTCGGCGCGCGTCAGCCAGTCCGACAGCTGCGGCACCAGCCCCTGATCCGCACCCAGCCCATAGCCCGCCGTCAAGCTGTCCCCGAAGCACAACACGCGCGGCGCGCCCTGCGCCGTGGCGGGCAGGGCGGGCGCAAGCACCGAGGCGGCGGCGATGGACAGCAGGTGGCGGCGGTTCAGCTTCATGCGGCGGACCTCAGGCGAAGGGCGTTGGTGATGACGAAGACCGATGACAGTGCCATCGCGCCAGCCCCCAGCATAGGCGAGAGTTGCGGCCCCCCGAAAGGCACCAGCACCCCCATCGCGACCGGGATTAACGCGACGTTATAGGCGAAGGCCCAGAACAGGTTCTGCCGGATGTTGCGCATCGCCGCCCGCGACAGGCGGATGGCGCGCGCCACGCCCTGCGGGTCGCCGGACACGAGGACCGCGTCGGCGGCCTCGATCGCGATGTCGGTGCCCGTGCCGATGGCGATGCCCGTGGGGGCCGCCGCAAGCGCGGGGGCGTCGTTGATGCCGTCGCCGACGAAGACGCCGCCCGCGCCAAGGTCGTGGATCAGGCGCAGCTTGTCCTCGGGCAGCAGGCCGCCCTCGACCCGGTCGATCCCCAGGCGTCGGGCCACGGCCTGCGCGGTGGCGGGGCGGTCGCCCGACAGGATCGCGGTGCGGATGCCCATGCGGTGCAGGTCGTCCACCGCGCGGGCCGCGCCTTCGCGTTCGCGGTCGGCAAGGGTCAGCGTCGCTGCGTGGCGACCGTCGATCGCCAACAGGACCTCGGTTCCCTCGTCCTGCGATGTCAGGCCGGGGGTGATGCCCGCGTCCAGCAGCGCCTCGCGATTGCCTAAGGTGATGCGGTGCCCCTCGACCGTGGCGGCGATGCCGCGTCCGGGCATGGCCGTGACGCCATGGGCATCGGGCAGATCTCCGTCATGCGCGGCAAGGATCGCCGCTGCCAGCGGGTGTTCGGACCGCGCCTCGACCGCGGCGGCAAGGCGGAGCGCCTGTGCCTCGTCGATGCCATCGGTGCGGATGCTCGTCAGGCGGGGGCGTCCCTCGGTCAGGGTGCCGGTCTTGTCGAAGGCCACGATGCGCGTATCGGCCAGACGTTGCAGCGCATCGCCGCGCCGGAACAGGATGCCCAGCTGCGCGCCGCGCCCGCTGCCGACCATGATCGCCACGGGAACCGCCAGCCCCATCGCGCAGGGGCAGGCGATAATCAGCACCGCGACGGCGGCGACGACCGCATGGGCAAGCCCCGGCCCGAAGGCCAGCCACAGCGCGAAGGTCGCCAGCGACAGGCCGATCACGGCTGGCACGAAGACCCGCGTCACCCGATCGACAAGCGCCTGCACGGGCAGACGCGCCGACTGCGCATCCTCGACCATCTGCACGATGCGGGCCAGAATCGTATCCTTGCCGGTCGCCGTCACGCGATAGGTCAGGGCGCTTCGCCCGTTCAGCGTGCCGCCCACCAGCCGGTCTCCGGGGGCCTTGGCGACGGGCAGCGGCTCGCCCGTCAGCATGGATTCGTCCAGATCGCCATGCCCCTCGAACAGCTCTCCGTCCAGGGCCACGCGTTCGCCGGGGGCAAGGCGCAGCAGGTCGCCCGGAACCAGCGTCGCGACCGGCACCTGCCGCGGCTGGCCGTCGCGCAGCAGTGTCACGTGGTCGGGCGACAGGTCGATCAGCTGCCTGATCGCCTGTCCGGCGCGACCGCGTGCGCGGGCCTCGAGCCAGCGGCCGGTCAGGATCAGCGTGACGATGACGGCGGCGGCCTCGAACCAGACGTTGCGTGACGGCTCGGGGACGATCTGCGGGACCAGCACGACCACGACCGAGAAGGCGAAGGCCGCCCCTGCGCCAAGCGCCACGAGGCTGTTCATCTCGGGGGTGCCGCGCAGCAGCGCCGGGATGCCTGCGCGGAAGAAGCGACGCCCCGGACCGGCAAGCACCGCCAGCGCAAGGATCATCTGGATCGCCCACAGCCCGCGCGTCGGGACCAGCGCATGCAGCCAGTGGTGAAAGGCCGGGAACAGGTGGCCGCCCATTTCCGTCACGAAGATCGGCAGGGTCAGAAGCGCTGCGATGGCCGCGTCGCGCGCAAGGGGCGCGGCCTCGTCCTCGGGGGGCGCGGCGGCATCGGCGCGGGGGCGCGCCTGATAGCCCAGATCGCCCACGATCCCCGCCAGCGCGGCGGGGTCGAGGCTGGGCGCATGGGTGATGCGGGCCTCGTGGGTTGCAAGGTTCACCTGCGCCTCGGCGATCTCGGGACGGGCCTCCAGCGCGCGGGCGATGCGGCCCGCGCAGGACGCGCAGCTCATGCCCTGGATCGCAAGCCGGGTTTCCTGCAGCGCCGCGGGATAGCCCGCCTCGGACAGGGCGTCGCGGATCCGGGCCAGCGATGCGCTGCCCATGTCGATGCGGGCGATGCGCGTCACGGGGTTCACGGATTGCGCGCCGATGCCCGGCACGGCGTCCAGCGCGCGTCCCACGCGGGATGCGCAACCGGCGCAGCTGATGCCCGGAACGGGCAGGTCGATTTCAGTATGCGATGTCATGTCTTGCCTCATCAGGTTTGCAGGAACGGGCTGCGGCTGATGGGGCAGGGGGGGCCTGGGGCGGCGATGGGGCGCGGGCGGGGGGATCGGTCGCGGGACGGATCACCGCATGCGGCAGGGGCCTGCGCGGGGGGCGGGACGCCTGTCTGCGATCCGCGACATGGCAGCGGCAGGACCGGTCGCCCCGTCCGCGGCAGCTGTGACGGGGGCGGGCGGTGGCCTTGCGTGCCGTGCAGGTCGGGGCCGTTTCCATGTGCAACAGATGTGGACCTGTTGCGTTATGGTCAAGCCCCGCGTGCCCTTGCGCCCGTCTCAGTTGCGGGCAAAGCCGGTTTCGCGCTATTGCAGGGGCCAAGACAGACAGAAGGATACGGACCATGAACCGCCGTCAGATGATCCTTTCGGCCCTGCCGCTGATCGCCATGCCCGCCCTGGCATCCGCGCAGGACGCCCCCGCCGCCGACCCCTATGTCCCGACCGAGGTCGCCATCCGCGACGATTTCGAGGTCGGCAGCATCGTCGTCGTCAGCAAGGACTTCTTCCTCTATCACGTCGTGGCACCGGGTCGCGCGGTCCGTTACGGCGTGGCCGTCGGCACGGCCGAGCTGGTCTGGAAGGGCAAGGCCACCATCGGTCGCAAGGTCGAATGGCCCAGCTGGCGTCCGACGCAGGACATGATCAAGCGCAATCCCGACGCCTACGAGAAATATGCCGATGGCATGCCGGGCGGTCCGCAGAACCCTCTTGGGGCGCGCGCGCTGTACCTGTACGACAAGAACGGCAACGACACGGCGATCCGCATCCACGGCACGACCAACCCCGGATCGATCGGGCAGGCGGTGTCGAACGGCTGCCTGCGCATGCGCAACGAGGCCGTGATCGCGCTGTTCGAACAGGTGCCGGTCGGCACGCCCGTCTACGTCTTCTGATCTTGGCACTTCGTCTTGAGGGAATCTCGGGGCCCGCGCTTGCGGGCTTCGACGACGTGATCGACGTGCGCGCCCCGGCCGAATTCGCCGAGGATCACCTGCCCGGCGCGTTCAACCTGCCGGTGCTGAGCGATGACGAGCGCGCGCAGGTCGGCACGATCTACAAGCAGGTCTCGCCCTTCGATGCGCGGCGGATGGGGGCGGCGATGGTCGCGGCCAATGCCGCGCGCCACATCGCGGGGCCGCTTGCGGATCGCGACGGGGGGTGGAAGCCGCTGGTCTATTGCTGGCGCGGCGGTCAGCGGTCCGGCAGCTTCGAGGTGATCCTGAAGCAGATCGGCTGGCGGGTGAACCGCATCGAGGGCGGATACAAGGCGTGGCGCGGGCTGGTCGTGGACCTTCTGCAGAACGGCCCGATACCTGCGCCCGTCGTCGTGCTGGACGGCAATACCGGCAGCGCCAAGACCGAGATCCTGCACATCCTTGCCGCGCGCGGGCACCAGGTCATCGACCTCGAAGGTCTGGCGCGGCATCGCGGCAGCCTGTTCGGCGCGGTGGCCGAAGGCCAGCCCGGCCAGAAGCTTTTCGAGGGACGCCTTGCCGCCCAGATCGAGGCGCTGGACCCCGCGCGCCCCGTCATCGTCGAGGCCGAGAGCAGCCGCATCGGCAACATCACCATTCCCAAGGCCATGTGGCAGGCCATCTGCGCCGCGCCCCGCCTGAGGCTGGAGATCCCGGTCGAGGCCCGCGCGGCCTATACCGCGCTGCGCTACGACGACATGGTGGCCGATCCCGACCGCGTGCAGGCGATCCTGACGCGCCTTGCCCCCCAGCACCCCGCCGAGCGGATCGAGGCATGGCGCGGCCAGCTGGCACGGCGGGAATGGAAGGAACTGTCGCAGGGGCTTCTGCGCGATCACTATGATCCGCGATACCTCAAGCACCGCCTGCGCTATGCCGAACGCGAACGCGGCGTGCTGGCGGTCGAGGGTTTGGACGACCTTGAAAGGGTGGCGGACCGCGTTCAGGACGCCCTGGCCCGCCTTCCCTGATCACTCGCCCGCGCGCAGGAAGCGGCGCAGCAGCTTCTCCAGCTTGGCGGCCCCGATGGGGGCCATCGCCTTGGTGTGGTCGTGGCTGATGGATTCGTCCGACAGCCCCGCCCCCATGTTCGTCACGACCGAGATCGCGGCCGCGCGCAGCCCCAGGAACCGCGCCAGGATGATCTCGGGGACGGTGGACATGCCGACCGCGTCAGCGCCCAGCACCCGTGCTGCACGGATCTCGGCGGGGGTCTCGAAGCTGGGCCCCGAGAACCAGCAATAGACGCCCTGCGGCAGCGCGACCCCTTCGGCCTTCGCGGCGGCCAGCAGGCCTTCGCGCATCGCCGCGTCATGGGCGTCGGTCATGGGGACGAAGCGGGCATCCGTGGCCTCGCCGATCAGGGGGTTGGCGCCCGCGAAGGCGATGTGGTCGTTCAGCAGCATCAGCCCGCCGGGCGGGATGTCGGGGCGCAGCGACCCCGCCGCGTTCGTCAGGATCAGCCGCTTGCAGCCAAGCGCCGCCAGCACCTCGAGCGGCAGGCGCATCGCGTCCGCCCGCCCGGATTCGTAGTAATGCGACCGCCCGCCGAAGACCGCGACGCGCCGCCCCTCCAGCTGGCCGATGACCAGCTGCGGCACATGGCCCGACACGCCCGCATGGGGAAAGCCCGGCAGGTCGTCATAGGGGATGGCGGTGCCCTCGACCTTCTCGGACAGGTGGCCCAGCCCCGATCCCAGGATCAGGGCGTATTCGGGGGCCTCCTCACCCGCGCGGTCGCGGATGAGGGCTGCAAGCTCAGCGCTCCTTGACATAGGGCTCTCCTCCGGCGCGGGGCGGGATCGCGCGGCCCACGAAGCCCGCAAGGATGATCACCGTCAGGATGTAGGGCAGCGCGTTCATGAACATGGACGGCACCACGATGATCCCCAGGTCCAGGTTCGGATAGAGGTTCGCGATCGCCTCGAGCAGGCCGAAGAGGAAGGTCGCGAACAGCGCCTGCCACGGCTTCCACTTGGCGAAGATCAGCGCGGCCAGCGCGATGAAGCCGCGACCGGCCGTCATCTCCTTGACGAAGCCCGCCGACAGGCCCGTGGCAAGGTATGCGCCCGCGATCCCCGTCAGCACGCCGCAGATCGCCACGGCGGCATAGCGCAGCCGCGTGACCGACACGCCCGCCGTATCGACCGAGGCGGGGTTTTCTCCGACCGCCCGCAGGCGCAGGCCGAAGCGGGTGCGGAACAGCACCCACCAGGTCAGCGGCACCATCGCGAAGGCGACATAGACCAGGATCGTCTGCCCCGAGATCAGCCCCGAATAGACCGGCCCGATCAGCGGCACGCCCGACAGGGTTTCCGCGAAGGGCAGGTCGATCGGGTTGAACCGGCCCGCCCCGCTGAGCGACGGCGTCCGCCCGCCCAGCCCGAAGGCGTTCTGCCCGATCAGCACCGTCAGCCCCGAGGCCAGGAAATTGATCGCGACGCCCGCGATCAGCTGGTTGCCCCGGAAGGTGATCGAGGCCAGCCCGTGGACCAGCGACAGCGCCAGCGCGCCCGCGATCCCGGCCAGCAGCCCCAGCCAGGCGCTGCCGGTCAGATAGGCGGCGGATGCGGCGGTGAAGGCCGCCATCAGCATCTTGCCTTCCAGCCCGATGTCGAAGACGCCAGCGCGTTCGGAATAGAGACCCGCAAGGCAGGCCAGCAGCAGCGGCGTCATCAGGCGCAGCGCGCTGTCGATGCCCTGCTGGGCCGCGCGTGCATCCACGAAGGCCCAGACCAGGCAGATCGCGACGACGATGATGGCGGTGAGGGAATCCTTGATCCTCATTCCGCGACCTCCTTCCGGCGCAGGCGCAGGAACAGTCGTTCCAGCGGCATCCGCACCATGTTGTCCAGCGCGCCGGTGAACAGGATCACCAGGGCCTGGATGACGATGATCAGTTCCCGCGGGATCGAGGTCCAGAGCGCAAGCTCGCCCCCGCCCTGGTAGAGGAACCCGAAGAGAAGGGCGGCCAGCAGCACGCCGAAGGGGTGGTTGCGCCCCATCAGCGCCACGGCGATGCCGATGAAGCCCGCGCCCTCGACCGCGTTCAGGACAAGGCGCTCGGCCTCGCCCATGACGTTGTTGATGGCCATCATCCCGGCCAGCCCGCCCGAGATCAGCATCGCGATCACGGTGATCCGCACGGGGTTGATGCCGGCATAGACGGCGCCCGGTTCGGATTTGCCCAGGGCCCGGATCTCGTAGCCCATGCGCGTGCGCCAGATCAGCAGCCAGACCAGAAGACAGGCCAGCAGCGCGATGAAGAAGGTGACGTTGGCGGGGGTGTTGCGGCCCCACTCGATCCCGATGGATGCGAAGGCGTCGGACAGCGACGGCAGGTTCGTCGCCTCGGGGAAGCGGGCCGATGCGGGGTCCATGCTGCCCACGGGGCGCAGCAGCCGCACCAGCACATAGTTCAGCGCCGCGGCGGCGATGAAGTTGAACATGATCGTCGTGATGACGATGTGGCTGCCGCGTTTCGCCTGAAGGATCGCGGGGATGAAGGCCCATGCGGCCCCCAGGATCGCGGCCCCGACCATCGCGACCGGCAGCGCCAGCGCCCAATGCGGCAGGGGGATGTAGAGCAGCGCCAGCGCGACGCCCAGGCCCCCCATCGCGGCTTGGCCCTCACCGCCGATATTGAACAGGCTGGCGTGATAGGCGACCATGACGGCCAGCCCGGTGAAGATGAAGTTCGTGGCGTAATACAGCGTGAACCCCCAGCCATAGCTGGAACCGAGCGCACCCTGCACCATGGTCTTCATCGCCTCCCACGGGCTCTCGCCGATGGCGAGGATCACCAGCGCCGAGATCGCCATCGCCAGCACCAGCGAGATCAGCGGGGTCAGGATGACATCGGCCCATTTCGGCATCTTGTCCATCAGCGGGGCTCCTGCGGCAGTCCGTCGACATGGGCGTGTTCGGGCGGGATGCCCTGGTCGTCGGGGGTGTTCTTCGTGTCGGTGACGCCCGCCATCAGCAGGCCCAGTTCGCCCGTGGTGGTCGATGCGGGATCGCGTTCGCCCATGATGCGCCCGTCGAACATGACGGCCACGCGGTCGGACAGGGACAGGATCTCGTCCAGTTCCACGCTGACCAGCAGGATCGCCTTGCCCGCGTCGCGCAACTCGACGATGCGCTTGTGGATGAACTCGATCGCGCCGATATCCACGCCGCGTGTCGGCTGGCCGATCAGCAGCAGGTCGGGATTGCGCTCGATCTCTCGGGCGACGACGATCTTCTGCTGGTTCCCCCCCGAGAAGTTGCGCGCGGCAAGGTTCGGGTTGCGGGGACGCACGTCGAAGCGTTCCATCTTGTCGGCCGCGTCGCTGCGGATGGCGGCATTGTCCATCAGCCAGCCGCGGTTGAATTCGGGGGCGTCCTGCCAGCCGAAGGCGACGTTCTCCCAGGCGGCGAAGTCCATGATCAGCCCCTCGACCTGGCGGTCCTCGGGGATGTGGCCCATGCCTGCGCGACGGCGCGACGCGGCATCGCAGCCGCGGCCCGACAGGGGCAGGGGGGCGCCGTTCATGGTCACGGTCCCCTCGACCTTCGATCCCTTCGGGGGATAGCCGCCGAGGATCTCCAGAAGCTGGGTCTGGCCGTTGCCGGACACGCCCGCAAGGCCCAAGATCTCTCCGGCGCGGATCTGCAGGTCGATGCCGCGCAGGCGCTCGACCCCGTCATCGTCGATCATGCGCAGGCCCTCGACCTGCAGGACCGGCTTGGTGGGGGTGGCGGGCACCTTCTCGACGTTCAGCAGGACCTTGCGGCCGACCATCAGCTCGGCCAGCTCCTCGGGGTCGGTCTCGGCGGTCTTGACCGATGCGACCATCTCGCCGCGGCGCATGACGCTGACATTGTCGGTGATGTCCATGATCTCGCGCAGCTTGTGCGTGATCAGGATGATCGTCTTGCCCTCGTCGCGCAGCCCTTCGAGGATGCGGAACAGGTGATCGGCCTCGGCGGGGGTCAGCACGCCCGTGGGCTCGTCCAGGATCAGGATGTCGGCCTGGCGGTACAGCGCCTTCAGGATCTCGACCCGCTGCTGGTGGCCGACCGACAGTTCCTCGATGCGTTCGTCGGGATCGACGTTCAGCTGGTATTCCTGCGCCAGCCGCTTCAGCACGCCGCGCGCCTTGGACAGGGACGGGCGCAGCAGCGCGCCGTCCTCGGCCCCGAGGATCACGTTTTCGACCACGGTGAAGTTCTGGACCAGCTTGAAATGCTGGAACACCATGCCGATGCCCGCGCGGATCGCGGTCTGGCTGTCGGTGATGGCGATGGGCTGGCCGTTCACCAGGATCTCGCCCGCGTCGGGGCGATAGAAACCGTAGAGGATCGACATCAGGGTCGATTTCCCCGCGCCGTTTTCCCCGATGATGCCGTGGATGGTGCCCTTCGGCACGCGCAGATTGATGTTCCGGTTCGCCTGAACCGGGCCGAATGCCTTCGAGATGCCGCGCAGCTCGATTGCAGCGGGGGCGGCCGCGTCCGACCGCCCCCCCGTCATTTCGCCTGCGGCAGTCATTACGAAGCCGGGCAGCTGTTGTCGGTCATATAGTCGTGGACCTTGATCTCGCCCGAGGCGATGCCCGCCTTGGCCTCGTCGATGGCGGCCTGCATCTCGGCATCGACCAGCTCGGCATTGGAGTCGTCGATCGCGACATCGACGCCGCCCGCGGCCAGGTCCATGACCTTGATGCCTGCCTCGACATCCGCGCCCGCCGTGAAGGCGTCGAAGACCGCGTTGTCCACGCGCTTGACCATCGAGGTCAGCACCTGGCCCGGATGCAGCGCGTTCTGGTTGCTGTCCACGCCGACCGACAGCACGCCCTCGTCTGCGGCCGCCTGAAGGACGCCGATGCCGGTGCCGCCCGCCGCCGCATAGATCACGTCGGCCCCCTGAGAGATCTGCGCGCGCGCCAGTTCGCCGCCCTTGACGGGGTCGTTCCAGGCCGCCGGGGTGGTGCCGGTGAAGTTCAGGAAAACCTCGCCCTCGGGCTGGGTGGCCTTGAAGCCCTGCGCGAAGCCGCAGTGGAACTTGTGGATCAGCGGGATGTCCATGCCGCCGATAAAGCCGGCCTTGCCGCTGTCGGAGGACATCGCGGCCATCACGCCGGCAAGATAGCTGCCCTGTTCCTCGGTGAAGACGACGGACTGAACGTTCGGGGCGTCGACCACCATGTCGATGATGACGAATTTCGTGTCGGGATAATCGGGCGAGACCTTGGTCAGCACGTCGCCGAAGGCAAAGCCGGTCATCACGATCGGGTTGGACCCCGTCTCGGCCAGGCGGCGCAGGGCCTGCTCACGCTGCGCCTCGGACTGCATCTCCAGCTCGCGATAGGAGCCGCCGGTCTCCTCGACCCAACGCTGCGCGCCGACATAGGCCGCCTCGTTGAAGGACTTGTCGAACTTGCCGCCCAGATCGAAGATCAGCGCCGGATCGGCCAGCGCGGCAGCCGAAGACAGAACAGTCAGCGCAGAACCCGCCAGAAGCGTTTTCATGAAAGACATCGAGGAACCTCATCCTGTTGGTGCGGGCGATTCAGATTTGCCCGTCTGATGACGCGATTAGGGCGCATCGGTCGGGGTCGGTCAACCGCCTTGTTGGGCCGCGACGGGGCACGACCGCATCACGATCGCATCCGTCACCGGCCCGTAATAGCGGGGCCTGAGACCCGCTTCCACCCATCCATTTCGCAGGTACAGCGCCCGTGCCGCGACGTTGTCCGACGCCACTTCCAGGAATGCCTCTTCGGCGCCCGTTTCGCCCGCGTGACGGGCAAAATGAGCAAGCAGACGCTGCCCGTGACCCTGCCTGCGCATCGCGGGCGAAACCGCAAGGGTCAGCAGCTCGGCCTCTCCGGCAAGGCTGCGGCCCAGAAGAAAGGCGTCGGGATCGCCCAGCAGGAAGGTCCCGCGCGCGGCAAGCAGATCGTCGAACTCGGCCGCGGTCCAGGGACGCGGCGTCACGAAGCAGGCGGCATGGGTCGCGGCCAGGGCAGCGCTGTCGGTCACGGCAGGATGCGGGGGGGCGCGTCGCGACCCGGCGCGGCATCGGCGGGCCGAAGATAGACGGGCGCGGGGCGGGGCTGGGGTCCGCGATCGGCCAGCATGGCGGCGATGTGCGCCACGCCCTCGGCGATCGCGACCGCCGGCGCAGCCGGCGCGGGGCCGGGCGGCAGCGCGCCGGTCGCAGCCTGCTGCGGCCGGCCCCCCGCCACCGGTTCCCCGGCCTGCGGGGGCTCCTGCCCGAAATCCTGCCAGATCACGGTATCCCCGCGCGACGGTATCTGGATGCGGCACGGGCGGGGCAGACCCCATGCCAGCGCCTCGGTCGCGCTGACGCCGATCGCGGGCACCCCCATCGCCAGCGACAGCCCGCGCGCCGCCGCCACCGCGACGCGGATGCCGGTGAAGTTGCCGGGCCCGGTGCCCACGCCGATCACGTCGATCTGTCGGAAGGTCACGCCCGCTTCGGACAGCAGTTCCTCGATCATGGGCATCAGCCGTTCGGCCTGGCCCTTGGCCATCTCCTCGTGGCGGCTGGCAAGCAGGCGGTCGCCACGCAGCAAAGCGGCCGCGCAATGCGCGGCCGACGTGTCGAAGCCCAGTGTCAGGCGGTCAGGCAACGGGGCGCACCTCGACCACCTCGGGGATATAGTGGCGCAGCAGGTTCTCGATCCCCATCTTCAGCGTCAGCGTGCTGGACGGGCAGCCGGCGCAGGCGCCCTGCATGTGCAGATAGACCACGCCGCGGTCGAAGCCGTGGAAGGTGATGTCGCCACCGTCCTGCGCCACGGCCGGACGCACGCGGGTGTCCAGCAGTTCCTTGATCTGGCCGACGATCTCTCCGTCGGGGCCGTCATGCTCGGCATGGCCGTCGCTCTGGGCCGAGCCTTCGACCGCCGGGGCGCCCGACTGGAAATGCTCCATGATCGCGCCCAGGATCGAGGGCTTGAGGTGGTCCCAGGGGGCGGTCTCGACCTTGGTGACGGTCACGAAATCGCGGCCCAGGAAGACGCCGGTCACGCCCTCGACCGCGAAGACGCGGCGGGCCAGCGGCGAGGTCGCCGCGCTGTCGGGCGTCGGGAAATCGGCCGTGCCTGCACCCAGCACGGTCTCGCCGGGCAGGAACTTCAGCGTTGCGGGGTTCGGGGTCGTTTCGGTCTGGATGAACATGGGCGGCTCCTTTGAGGCCCGATATGGCGATGCGCGGCCCTTGGGTCAAGCGGGCCTGCCCCTCAGGTGATCGCTTCCAGCCGTTCCTTGGACAGGTCGCCCGGCACGACCGTGATCGGGCAATGCAGCACCCCCGGATCGCGCAGCAGGCGGTTCAGCACCGGGTTCGGCCCCGCCTTCTCGGGGCTGAGGCCCAGCACCACGATGCCGATATCGTCGTCCTCGGCGATCTGGGCGATCAGCTCCTCGGCGGGGTCGCCCTCGCGGATGACCAGCTCGGGCTCGATGCCGGGGCGGGACCGCATCCATTTCGCGAAGACCTCGAAATGCGCCTCGATCCGCTCGCGGGCCTCGGCGCGCATGACATCGGCCACGCCGAAGCCGTGCTGGATCTCGTCGGCGGGGATGACGGACAGGATGACGACCCCGCCTTCGGTCCTGGCAGCGCGCATCGCCGCGAAGCGCATCGCGTTCAGGCATTCCCGGCTGTCATCCAGCAGAACGAGGAACTTGCGCATGTTTTCGCCTATCCTTTGCCCGGAATGGACCATATTTCGCGATGACAGTGGCCGATGCGCCATGCTTGTGCAAGATCTGCTGCCGAATCCTTCGGCAGACGTTCCCATGCCGCGGCAACTGTGTTAGCGGCGAAGGGGCGGCAACATCCATGATTGGACGGTAGCGTGACGATTCACCACGACTGGGACAAGAACGACGCGGCGCGTCTGGCCGGCCTGACCGCCCCCAGGATGGGCTGGTTCATCGGCGAGGCTTCGGCCCCCGGCGTAGAACCCATGCCCCGTTCCAAGCGGATCTTCGACTTCACCTTCGCGCTGGTCCTGTTGATTCCGCTGTCGGTGGTGATGCTGGTCGTGGGCTGCCTGCTGCTGATCCTGCAGGGGCGTCCGATCTTCTATACCGCCCACCGGATGCGCGGCCCTAACGAGGCGTTCAACCAGTTCAAGTTCCGCACCATGCTGTGCGAGGAACATGATTTCGGCGCGACCGGTGCGCACAAGGCGTGGCGAATCACGCCCATCGGCCGCTTCCTCCGCCGGTCCCGCATCGACGAGCTGCCGCAGCTGTTCAACATCCTGCGCGGCGACATGAGCTTTGTCGGACCCCGCCCGCCGCTGCGCGAATACGTGGAACGCTTCCCCGCGGTCTATGCGCAGGTGCTGCACAGCCGTCCGGGCGTGACGGGTTTTGCCACGCTGATCTATCACCGCCACGAGGACCGCATCCTTGCGCGCTGCAAGTCCGCGCAGGCGACCGAGGCCGCCTATTACCGCCGCTGCCTGCCCGCCAAGCTGAAGATCGACCTGATCTATCAGCGGCATCGCAGCACGCGGATGGACCTGTGGATCCTGTGGCACACGCTGAAGATCGTCGTGTCGCGCAAGGACGAACGCCCGCGCCGCCGCCGGGGCGAACGCGTGTGGCTGCCGGTCGGTCCGGCCAGCCGCCAGCGTCGTCAGGCGAAGGGATCGCGCGGGTAACCCACCCCCGTCAGGTACAGCCCCTGCGGCGGGCAGACCGGCCCGCAGGCCGCACGGTCGGCCGCCTGCAGCGCATCGCGCACGCGATCCGGGGTCCAGGACCCTGCGCCGACCCTCTCCAGCGTGCCCACGATGGACCGGACCTGGTTGTGCAGGAACGACCGCGCGCGCAGGTGGAACCGGTATTCGGTCCCGTGCGGGATGGGCAGGGCCTCGATGGTGATCTCGTCGATGGTCTTGACCGGGCTTTTCGCCTGGCAGATCGAGGATCTGAAGGTGGTGAAGTCGTGCAGCCCGACCAGATGCGCCGCACCTTCGCGCATCGCGTCCAGGTCCAGCGGGTTCTGCACCTGCCAGATCTGCCCCTTCTGCGTCGTAATCGGCGCGCGGCGGCTTACCACCCGGAACAGGTAGCGCCGTTCATGCGCCGAGAAGCGGGCGTGGAATTCGTCCTCCACCCGTGCCGCCGCAAGGATCGCCACCGGTGCGGGCTTCAGATGGAAGTTCAGCGCCTCGGACAGGCGGAAGGGGTCCCAGTCGCGCAGCAGATCGGCATGGGCGACCTGGCCCGTGGCATGGACGCCCGCATCCGTGCGACCGGCCGCCGCGATGCGCGCGCCTGCGGCAAAGCCCGCGTCCAGCCGTGCCAGCGCGGTCTCGATCGCGCCCTGCACCGATGGCTGGTCGGCCTGCGCCTGCCAGCCGGCAAAGGGGGCGCCGTCATATTCGACCTTCAATGCGAAGCGCGGCATCAGTCCTGCCCGTTCCCTGTCTTCTGGCCGGGAAACGATGCCGAGAGCAGCTGGTCCAGAGTCTGGGCCTCGTGGCTTTCCAGCCGGGCGCGGTCGGCGGGGTCAACCTGGGTGGCGGCCCCCGTCAGCCCCTCGCGGGCAAGGCGTTCGCGCAGGACCGACATCTCGATGTCCAGCGCCTCGCGGTTGCCGTCCAGAAGGCGGTCGGCGCGCGCGATGAAATCTTTTTCCAGATCGTCCAGAAAACTTGCATAGGCCTGCCGCGCAGCCTCGTCGCGGGTCTGGGAATAGAGGTCGGCGAAGCGGCTGGTCGCGTCCCGCGCGCCCATCAGATACACGCCCATGTAGCGCCGCACCGATGCCAGCCCCGAGGGGTTGGCGCGCACCCGCTCGAACAGGTGGCGGACGCTGGCCTCGAACATCGACACGCGGGCCTCGATCGGGCGGTCGCCCGCGCGGGCGATGGCGTCGCGCATCTCGCGCAAGTAGGTCTCGCCTTCCTCGATCATGCGGTCGGCGCGTTCCTGCTGGAAATCGTCCACGCCCTCGGCGCCCTTGTCGCGCCAGGGGTCTAGCCCGAAGGCCAGCTGGTGCAGCACCAGCCCCGCCGCGCCGATTAGGCCGGTGCCCGCGATCGCGCCGGGTTCCGCCGCGCCGATGCCCAGGCCCAGTCCCGCCAGCACGCCGCCGAACAGCTTGCGCGGGATGGCGGGGCGCTTGGCCACGCGGCGGGCCTCGAAGGCGGCCTGCGCCTCCAGCCCCTCGCGGGTCATCCACATGCCGCTGGCGATCATCCCGAAGGCCGCAAGATCGGCGACCATGCCGCCCGCGGATTGGAAGAACGCGCCCAGCAGGAAGGGGCTGGCAGCCAGCGTCACCCATTTCGGGCGACCTTCATGGGGATGGCGCGGCACCTGCGGCAGGTCGGGCCGCGCCGTGCCGTCGGGCAGGTTGTTCCTCAGCATGTCACGGGGCGAGAAGCGCCCCCCGTATTTCCGTGCCATCATGCCCCCCGGGTCAGGCCGCGCCCGCGAATGACGCATAGAGCGTCAGCAGCAGAAGCAGGTAGAAGCTGAGCCTTGTTCTGGCCTTGGACGACATGGGCACCCCTTTCGCGGCGGTTCTCACCCTCTATATCGGCCAAGAGCAGCGGATTTCAAACCGCTTCGGGCCAGATCGCGTCCAGCGCGTCGCGGAGGGGCGCGTCGTCCTGCAGCCACATCCGGACCGGCAGCGCCATCACCTTGGGGCGGAAGGCACGGGGCAGGCGGGCCGCGTCCTTTTCTGTGGTGACCAGCTGCGCGCCGACCATGCGGGCCTCGGTCTCCAGCCGGGTCAGCAGGGCGGGGGTGAAGGGCTGGTGATCCTCCAGCGCCTCGTGGCGGAGGATGTCGGCGCCAAGATCGCGCAGGGTGGCAAAGAACTTCTCGGGGTGGCCGATGCCCGCGAAGGCAAGGACGCGGTGACCGCGCCAGTCGAAGCCCGTGCGGATCGGGCGCAGCGTCCCGCGCAGATGCGCGGGCGCGCCTTCGGGCGTCGCAAAGCGCGCCTGCGCCGCGTCCGGGCCGACCGACAGCAACAGGTCCGCGCGCGCCAGCCCCGCCGCGACGGGTTCGCGCAGCGGCCCCGCCGGCAGGCACAGCCCGTTGCCGAAGCCCTTGGCCGCATCGACCACGACGACCGACAGGTCGTGATGCAGCGCCCCGTCCTGGAAGCCGTCGTCCAGGATGATCGCCTGTGCGCCCGCAGCCACCGCGGCACGGGCACCCGCGACGCGGTCCTTGGCGACCCAGGTGGGGCCGAAGGCCGCCATCAGCAGGGGCTCGTCCCCGGTCAGGGCGGCGTCGTGTTCGCCGTCCAGCACGCGCAGCGGGCCGGTCGCGCTGCCGCCATAGCCCCGTGACACGACATGCGCCGCGATCCCTCGCGCGGCCAGTTCCATCTGCAGGTGGATCACGGTGGGCGTCTTGCCCGTTCCGCCCGCGTTCACGTTGCCGACGCAGATCACGGGCACGCCGACGCGCGCCCTTGCGCCGCCCGCCAGCCTGCGCGCGGTCGCGCGGGCATAGATCGCGCCAAGGGGCGCCAGAAGCCGCGCCTTCGGGGTGGGGGGCGTGACGAACCAGAAACCGGGGGTGCGCATCAGCCTGCCTCCGATGTTGCAACGGGTGGGGGCGGGGCGGGAAATCCGCGTGCGGGGGGCGTGCCGTCCACGAAGGCCAGCACGCGGTCCGCGATGCGGATCGCGACATCGGCCCCGCCGGTGCTGACACGCCAGGCATTCGCGGCCAGGGTGGCGGCGAATTCGGCCTGGGTCAGCTCGACCAGCGCCGTGGCAAGCCCTTCGGGACCGGTGACACGCCGGGCCGCGTGGGCGCCGTCAAGCTGCTGCCATTCGGTCTGGAAGCTGCCGGTCTCGGGGCCGTGGACGATGGCCGACCCCAGGGCCGCAGGCTCGAACGGGTGGCGCATGTCCTCGGTGCCGCTCAGTGTGCCGCCCATGAAGCTGACGGGCGCAAGGCGGTACCACAGCCCCATCTCGGTCAGGCCGTCGGTCAGCATCACCTGCACTTCTTCCGAGGGCTCCTCGTCCTCGTCCCGGCGGGCAAGAATCAGGCCAGCATCTTCGATCTTGGCGGCAAGCTGCGGGATGCGGCCCGCGTCGGCGGGGGCGATGAACAGCAGCGCGCGGTGGGAATGCTGCGTCACCTCCTGGTGGGCGGCGATGACGGCGTCCTCCTCGGCCTCGGGAAGTGCGGCCGCGAACCAGGCATGGCGGCCCGTGATCAGCTGGGCCAGCGCCTGGCGCTCGGGCTCGGTGCAGTGCAGCGGCTCGCGGATTTCCGATACGGGGCCGGTCATGTGCAGCCGCCATGCGGGCAGCCCCATGCGGCGGGCGGCGGCATGGCTGGCAGCGTCGGTCAGCTGCAGCGCCGAGGCCTTGGCCAGAAGGCTGCGACGGATGCCCGCCTGCATCCCCCAGGCAAGGTCGCGCGGTTCCAGCCGCAACTCGGCCAGGATGACGGGAATGTCGTGCCGTGCCGCCACCGCGATCAGCGCGGGGGGCAGGGCGTTGCCCAGGGCCAGCACGGCCACGGGGCGGGCGCGGTCGATCAGCGCCTCGATCAGCGAGGGGTCGCCCGCGGGATCGGGCTGGTCGTCCTCGGGGGACAGATCGACGATGCGCAGTTCGGGGCGGGCCTGCGTCAGCCTGCGCCGGACCTGCGCTTCCGCCTGTCGGGCGTCGGGGGCCACGTGCATCAGCAGCACGGGGCCCGCGCCCTGCGGGATGCGGGGCAGGGCCTGCGCATTGTCGCGGCCCTGGCGCAGATGCCACCAGAGCCCCAGCCTGCCCAGCCCCGACCCTGCCATCAGCCGCCCAGTTCCTCGGTCGGGCTGACTTCGCGTTCCTCGTCGCGCAGGCGGTGCAGATGCGCGATGAAGTAGCGGGTATGGGCGCTGTCCACGGTGCGCTGCGCTTCGGCCTTCCATGCGGCATAGGCGGCGTCGTAGCTGGGGAAGACGCCCACGACGTGGATGTCGTCCGTGTTGCGGAACTTGGTCCCTTGCGGGTCGATCAGCTCGCCTCCGAAGACGAGATGCAGGCGCTGGCTCATGTTGGCTCCTGTTGGTCTGGGGTGACGGCGGGCTGCAGGGAACCCGCCGCGAAGGATGGGGGCGCGGGGCCGATCAGTCCTGATCGGCGCCCGACAGCTCCATGATGACCGCCCATTCGGCATCCGTCACCGGCTGCACCGAAAGGCGGGTATTGTTCACGAGGACCATCTCGGCCAGGCGCGGCTCGGACTTGGCCTCGTCCAGGCTGACGGGGCGGGGCAGCTTGCGCACCGCGCGCACGTCCACGCATTCCCATTTGGGATCGTCGGCGGTGCTGTCGGGATGCGCCTCGGCGATCACCTCGCAGATGCCGACGGCCTCCTTGCCGATGTTGGAGTGGTAGAACAGTCCCAGGTCGCCCTTCTTCATGGCCCGCATCATGTTGCGCGCCTGATAGTTGCGGACCCCGTCCCATTCCTCGCCCGCGTCGCCCTTGGCGATCAGGTCGTCCCAGCCGAAGACGTCGGGTTCGGACTTGAACAGCCAATAGGCCATCAGCCGATCACCTTCTTCCACTCGATCACCTCGACCGAGGCGAAGAGACCGGCCTTGCCATAGGGGTCGTTGTCGGCCCAGTCCTGCGCGGTCGCAAGGTCGGGCGTTTCCAGGATCACGATGGATCCGCGCATCTCGCCTTCCTCGATCAGGGGGCCGGCGACGAAGACGAGGCCGCTGTCGCGCAGATGCGCCAGGTGGGCGTCGCGGTTGTCCAGGCGGGTCTGCAGGGCGCCGGGCTTGTCCCGGCAGATCACGGCGTAATGGGGCATCATTCCTCCTTCAAGGGGCGGCTGAGCAGGTGGTCCATCGCCTTTTCCACGGAAACGCCGCCTTGGGCAAGCCGCGCGACCATCGTGGCGATGGGCAGGTCCAGGCCGTCGCGCAGCGCCATGCGGGCCAGCGCCTGAGCGGTCGCGGCGCCCTCGACCGTGGTGGCGCTGTCGAATTCGGCACCCGCGCCAAGCGCCTGCCCGAAGCGGAAATTGCGCGATTGCGCGGATGTGCAGGTCAGCGTCAGATCGCCCAGGCCCGACAGGCCGGTCAGCGTCTCGGGGCGGGCGCCCAGATGGGTGGCAAGGCGCGTCATCTCGGCAAAGCCGCGGGTGATGATGGCGGCGCGCGCGCTGTCGCCAAGGCCCGCGCCGATCACCGCGCCCGCCGCGATGGCAGCCACGTTCTTCAGCGCGCCGCCCAGCTCGGCCCCGGTCACGTCGGTGGTCCTGTACAGCCGCAGCACCGGCGTCGACAGCCGCGCCTGAAGCGCCGCCCCGGCATCGGGGTCGGTGCAGGCCAAGGTCAGCGCGGTGGGCAGGCCGCGCGCGATGTCGGCGGCGAAGGACGGCCCCGTCAGCAGTGCGACCGTCGCGCCGGGGCAGGCATCCGCGATCAGCGCCGATGGTCCCGTCAGGCGCTGCATGTCGATGCCCTTGGCGGTGTTCACCAGGCGCTTGCCCGCAAGGGCCGCGCCATGCTGCGCCAGGAACCCGCCAAGCGCCTGCGCGGGCAGGGCCAGCAGGATCGTGTCGGCCTGTGCGGCGCGGCCAAGATCGTCTGTGGGGGTCACGCTGCCCGGAACGGTCACGCCCGGCAGGCGCGGGTTCGCGGGCCACCACGCGATGTCGCGGCCCCACAGCGTGACGGGCCCCCGCGCGCCCAGTGCCGCGGCCAGCGCGGTCCCGAAGGCCCCTGCGCCCAGGACCGAGATCACGCCTTGGCCCCTTTCTTGCCGCTGCCCAGCATGGGCGCGGCCTTGCGGTCCAGCGGCCAGCGGGGTCGGGCGGACAGGTCCATCCCGTCGCGCTGACCGGCCAGGAAACGCTCGATCCCCGCCCAGGCGATCATCGCGCCGTTGTCGGTGCACAGCCGCAGGGGCGGCGCAAGAAAGCGCGTGCCCGCATCCTCGGCCACCCTGGCCAGCGCGGCGCGGATCTGCGTGTTGGCGGCCACGCCCCCCGCCACGGCCAGCACCGGCACGGGGCTTGCGGCCAGCGCGCGGCGCGACTTCTCGGCCAGAACCTCGGCCACGGCGGTCTGGAACGCGGCACAAAGATCGCGGCGGTCCTGCTGGCGCAACCCGCCCTGTTCGGCGATCAGCTGGTCGCGCAGGCGCAGCGCGGCGGTCTTCAGCCCCGAAAAGCTCATGTCGCAGCCGGGGCGGTCCAGCAGCGGGCGCGGCAGGGAGAAGCGGGTATCGTCGCCAAGCGCGGCCTCGGCCTCGACACTGGGGCCACCGGGCTGGGGCAGGGCCAGCAGCTTGGCAATCTTGTCGAAGGCCTCGCCGGGGGCATCGTCGATCGTGCCGCCCAGCCGCGTGAAATCGTCCGAGCCGTCCACCCGCAGGAACTGGCAATGCCCGCCGGACACCAGCAGCATGACATAGGGACAGTCGATCCCGTCGGTCAGCCGCGGCGTCAGCGCATGGCCCGCAAGGTGGTTCACGCCCACCAGCGGCAGGCCGGTCCCGGCGGCGATGCCCTTGGCGCACATCACGCCCGCCATCACGCCCCCGATCAGCCCCGGTCCCGCCGTCACGGCGATTCCGTTCAGGTCCGCCAGCGACAGGCCCGCATCAGCCAGCGCCTGCTCGACCGCGATGTCCAGGCGTTCGGCATGGGCGCGGGCCGCGATCTCGGGGACGACGCCGCCGAAATCGGCATGCAGCTCGGTCTGGCTGCTGACGACATTCGCCAGCACGCGGCGGTCGCCCGTCACGATGGCCGCGGCGGTGTCGTCGCAGCTGCTCTCGATGCCCAGAAAGATCAGATCCTTGCCCATGGCACGCCCCATGCTTACCCCTGAGGGCACTAGCACCGGCGCGAAAGGATGCCAATGCCGACAAGGATGCGCCCGACCCTGCTGCTGACCCGCCCGCACGAGGATGCGCGGCGGTTCCTGGCGACGATGGGGGACTGGCCCGCCGTCATCTCGCCCGTGATGCGGATCGAGCCGGTGGCCCATGACGGCGCGATGCTGCGCGATGCGGCGGGGTTGGTCTTCACCTCGGGGCATGCGGTCGCGGCGGCGGGGCCGGGGCGCGGCAGGCCCGCGATCTGCGTGGGCGGGCGCACTGCCGATATCGCGCGGGCCGCGGGCTTCGACGTGACCGAGGGGGCGGGCAGGGCGGACAGCTTGCTGCCCCTGATCCACGCGGCGGCGGTTCCGCTGGTCCATCCGCATGGGCGCCATGTCGCGCGGGCACTGCCGGTGCCGGGGATCGTCGTCTATGACCAGGTGCCCCAGCCGCTGAACGCGACGGCGCGGACGCTGCTGGCGGGGGATGCGCCGGTGATCGCGCCGGTCTTCTCGCCGCGTTCGGCGGATTTGTTGTCGCAGGCGGTCGCGGATGCGCGGGCGCCCCTGTGGCTGGTCGCGATCAGCGATGCGGCGCGCGCGGCCTTTCATTCGCGGGCCGCGCGGGTCGAAACCGCGTGCCGCCCCGACGGGCAGGCGATGCGCGATGCCATCCGGCGGATCGCCCGTCAGGAACAAAGCTGAAAGCGGCGGGTTGAGCGAAGGCTTTTCGCTAAGTAGGCTGCGGCAGACGCGCCACAGCGGCCATCAGGCGCATGGCATGAAGACGGGGACAGCACGTGACAAAGCCGACAGACAAGAACGCGGACAAGAACGAGGCGACCGGGAAGGCCGAAACCGGCAGCGGTCGCAAGGCGGCGGCGGCACCGGGCGTGATCGCCTCGACCGATATCGGGCAGGGCAAGCCCGCGCAGGCCGGACAGCCCGGTGAACTGCGCCCCATCGAATCGCAGCTTCTGGGCGACGGCACCGATGGCCGCCCCGCAGCCGCGAAGAAGACCGAACCCAAGCCCGAAGCCGCTGCGGCACAGCCTGTATCGCAGCCCGCCCCTGCGGCGGCGCCCGTGAAGAAGACCGGTTTCTGGCCCGTCGTCCTGGGCGGTGTCGTTGCCGCGGGCCTTGGCGCGGGCGCGACGATCCTTGCGCTGCCGCACCTGCCCGCAGGCATGCTGCCGCCCGGTCCCGGCGCGGCCCAGCCCGCCCCCGCCGAATTCGACAGCCAGGCCGTGATCGACGAGGCCGTCGCCGCCGCGCGCGAGGCTGTCGCCAACATGCCCGCCGCGCCCGCCTCGTTGCCCGACGATCTGGCCGCGCGTCTGGATGCGCTGGAACAGTCGCCCGACCTGGCAGCGGAACTTGCGGCCCTGCGGCAAGAGCTGGAGGACCAGAAGGCGCAGATCGCCGCGATCCCGTCGCAATCGGCGTCCAGCGACGCGACCGACCGCATCGAGGCCGCCGCAGCCGAGGCCGAGGCCCGCCTGCAGGCCGCCCGCGACGAGGCCGAGGCCCTGCAGCAGGCCGCCGCCGAGACGACCCGCCGCGCCGAGGCCGTCGCCGCCGTCGCCTCGCTTCAGGCGGCGCTTGATCGTGGCGTGACCGCCGACGAGGCGAAATCGACGCTGGAAGGCGCGGGCATCGACGCACCCGACGCGTTCAGCCAGGACATCCCCAGCCTGGGCGATTTGCAGGATGCCTTCCCCGAGGCCGCACGCGCGGCCCTGCGCGCGGACCTGTCCAGCAGCAGCGCCAGCGGCGAGGGCAACGTTCTGACGAATTTCCTGCGCGCGCAGACGGGCGCGCGTTCGGTCGCGCCGCGTGAAGGCGACGATACCGACGCCATCCTGTCGCGGGCCGAGGCCACGCTGAACGGCGGCGATGTCGCGGCCACCGTGGCCGAGCTGGAGGCTCTGCCGCAGCCCGCCGCAGAGGCGCCCGCGATGGCCGATTGGCTGACCCGCGCGAAAACCCATTCCGAGGCGCAGTCGGCCCTGTCCGATCTGTCGTCGACCCAAGACTGAGGGCCGCCCGATGCTGTTGTCTCTGATTAAGATCATTGCGTTCTTCGCCGTCGTTCTGGCGATCGCACTGGGTGCGCAGCACCTGTCCGAAACCGCGCAGATGCTGCAGATCCGCTATGGCGGGACCGAGATCGCGCTGACCCCGGTCAAGGCGGTCGCGGCGCTTCTGGTGCTGATGGTCCTGGCCTGGCTGATCTTCAAGATCCTGGGCCTGATCGTCGCCGTCCTGCGCTTCCTTGCCGGCGACGAGACGGCGGTGAACCGCTATTTCTCTCGTGCGCGGGAACGCAAGGGCTATGCCGCCTTCGCGGAAGGCATGCTGGCCGTCGCCTCGGGCGAGGGGAAGCTGGCGCAGGACAAGGCCGCCCGTGCGGGCCGTTACCTGAACCAGCCGCATCTGACGAACCTGCTTGCGGCGCAGGCCGCCGAAACGGCGGGCGATTCGAAGCAGGCCGTCGGCATCTATCGCCAGCTGCTCGAGGATGACCGCACCCGCTTCGTGGGGATTCGCGGCCTGATGCGCCAGAAGCTGGCCGAGGGCGACACCCAGAAGGCGCTTCTGCTGGCCCAGAAGGCCTATGCGCTGAAGCCCCGCCATGCCGAGGTGCAGGACACCCTGCTGGACCTGCAGACCCGCGAGCACGACTGGAAGGGTGCCCGCAAGACGCTCAAGGACAAGCGCAATCAGGGCCAGCTGCCCAAGGCCGTGGCCCTGCGCCGCGATGCCGTCCTTGCCCTGAAGGAGGCCAGCGACGTTCTGGCCGAGGGTCAGTCCGCCAGCGCGCGCGAGGCCGCGATCTCGGCCGCGAAGGCGTCGCCGGACCTGATCCCCGCGGCCGTCCTGGCCGCCCGCAGCTATATCGGGCAGAAGGATTTCCGAAACGCCTCGCGCATCCTGGAAAAGACCTGGTCGGTGCGTCCGCATCCCGATGTCGCCGGCGCCTATGCCGAGATCGTCCCCGACGAGAAGCCCGCCGCCCGCCTGCGCCGCTTCGAGAGGCTGATCGCCAAGAACCCGCAGCACGAGGAATCGCGCCTGCTGAAAGCCGAGCTGCTTCTGGCCGCCGAGGACTTTCCGGGCGCGCGCCGCGCCCTGGGCGATCTGGCCGAGACGCATCCCACCGTGCGCACGCTGTCGATCATGGCCGCGATCGAGCGCGGCGCGGGTGCCGACGATGCCGTCGTGCGCGGCTGGCTGACCAAAGCGCTGACCGCCTCGCGCGGGCCGCAATGGGTCTGCGACAAGTGCCACAACGTCATGGCCGAATGGTCGCCCGTCTGCGACAGCTGCGGCGGCTTCGACACGCTGACCTGGCGCGAGCCGGATGCGGCGCGCCAGGCCGCGACGGCCTCGGCCACCGGCGCCGAGATGCTGCCTCTGTTGGTCGGCAGCCCGCGCAAGGATGTCGAGGATGCGCCCGACCTGTCCGAGCCGGTGCAGCCACACCCGCCGGGCCCCGCCGAACCCGAGGGGCAGCGCCGCGAATCCGCGACGCCCAATGTCGCGCCCGGCATGGTCCCGCGCGAAGAGGATTACGTGACCGCAAGCGACCCCTCGGCCACGGTGACCGACCCTGAACCCCAGACCGAACCGAAGCCCGAGCCCGAGGTGATCGCGCCCGAACCGGCCCCCGAACCGGTCGCCGAGGAAGAGCCGCAGATGGTGCGCCCCGATGCGCAGCCCGCGGACGAGGACGACTGGTCGCAGCCGGGCAAGGGCAAGTAAGCTCGGGTCCGATGAAAAAAGACGGGGGCGTGCGAAAAAATGCGCGTCCCCTCTTTTCCCCGCCGGTGAAGGGTGCTAATTCGCGCGGCACGATCTGATGCCGGTGTAGCTCAGCTGGTAGAGCACGTCATTCGTAATGATGGGGTCGGGGGTTCGAGTCCCTTCACCGGCACCAGATCGCGGAACAGGCCGTCCTTCGGGGCGGCCTTTCGCGTTTCAGAACATCCCCGCATCGACCATGGACGCATATCGCGCGGCCAGCGCCGCGAAGGCGTCGGCGGCCCCTGTGGGGGCCAAGTCGCGATACCAGATCGTCCCCGCCTGATACCCGCGCGGAAGGGGTGCCACGGCCCCCAGAACGGACGGTCCGGGCCGCATGTCGGGAAGCGGCCCCGTGATGGCGCGCAGCCGTTCCGCCCGCTGCGACAGCGCGCTCAGACCGCCTTGCATGCCGTGGCGCTCCAGCATGTCCTCTGCCCCGTGCTGAAGGGCGAGTGTGACCAGGCCGGGGATGGGCCTGATGAACAGGGCGACATAGACGCCGCGCTTCATGCTGCGGGTGATGCGCGGGTCGAAGCAGGCCAGCCAGGGCACGGCGGCCCAGCCGCGTGCTCCGGGACTGGCGCGGCACAGAAGCGATGTGTTGAGGGGAAGAAGCGCCGCCGCCGCAAGGGGCAGGTCGCGCCGGAAACGCGCGGCATAGGGGCTGGCGCCGATCGGCCCGCGGATGGCCGCGGCGTGGTGGGACACGGCCCAATCAAGGGCCGCGTCCAGATCCTGCGGGGGCTGGCTCAGACCAGGCGCCCTTCCTCCATCGCGGCGCGGATGAAGCCCGCGAACAGGGGCGCCGGATCGAAGGGCTTCGATTTCAGCTCGGGGTGGGCCTGGACGCCGATGAACCACGGATGGTCGGGATATTCGATCACCTCGGGCAGCTTGCCGTCGGGCGACATCCCCGAGAAGCTGAGGCCCGCCTTCTCCAGCTGCTCGCGATAGGTGGCGTCCACCTCGTAGCGGTGGCGGTGGCGATCCTCGATCTCCAGCGCGCCGCCGTAGATCTCGGAGATGCGCGAGCCCTCGTTCAGCACGGCGGTATAGGAACCCAGGCGCATCGTGCCGCCCTTGTCGTCGCCGACCTTGCGCTTGACGGTATAGTTGCCCTGCACCCATTCCTTGAGGTGATAGACGACCGGCGTGAAGCGGGTCTTGCCAGCCTCGTGGTCGAATTCCTCGGAGCCCGCATCGGGCATGTCGGCCAGGTTGCGCGCGGCCTCGATCACGGCCATCTGCATCCCGAGGCAGATTCCCAGATAGGGGACCTTCTTCTCGCGCGCGTATTTCGCCGCGGCGACCATGCCCTCGGTGCCACGCTCGCCGAAGCCGCCCGGAACGATGATCCCGTGGTATCCGTCAAGCAGATGCGCGCCTTCGCCTTCCAGCTTCTCGCTGTCGACCCAGTTCGCCTTGACGCGGACGCGGTTGGCCATGCCGCCATGGGTCATGGCCTCGGCGATGGATTTGTAGGCGTCCTCCAGCTGCGTGTACTTGCCCACGACCGCGATGCGGACCTCGCCCTCGGCATGGTCCAGGCGGTCCATGACGTCTTCCCACCGTGCCAGGTCGGGACGCGGCGCGGGGCTGATGGCGAAGGCGTCCAGCACCGCACGGTCCAGACCCGCGCGGTGATAGGCCAGCGGCGCCTCGTAGATGGTCTTGAGGTCGTATGCCGGGATCACCGCATCGGGGCGCACGTTGCAGAACAGCGCGATCTTGGCGCGTTCCTTTTCGGGGATCGGCTGTTCGGACCGGCAGACCAGCACGTCGGGCGCAAGGCCGATCGACTGCAGTTCCTTGACGCTGTGCTGGGTCGGCTTGGTCTTCAGCTCGCCCGAGGCCGCAAGATAGGGCAGCAGGGTCAGGTGCATCAGGATGCACTGGCCGCGCGGACGCTCGTGGATGAACTGGCGGATCGCCTCGAAGAAGGGCAGGCCCTCGATGTCGCCGACCGTGCCGCCGATCTCGCAGAGCATGAAGTCGACCTCGTCCTCGCCCACGGCAAGGAAGTCCTTGATCTCGTTGGTGACGTGCGGAATGACCTGGATGGTCTTGCCCAGGTATTCGCCCCGGCGTTCCTTTTCCAGCACGTTGGAATAGACCCGACCCGAGCTGATGCTGTCGGTGCGGCGCGCGGCCACGCCCGTGAAGCGTTCGTAATGCCCCAGGTCCAGATCCGTCTCGGCGCCGTCATCGGTGACGAAGACCTCGCCATGCTCGAACGGGCTCATGGTGCCGGGATCGACGTTCAGATAGGGGTCCAGCTTGCGCAGGCGGACGGTGAAGCCGCGGGCCTGCAACAGCGCGCCCAACGCGGCCGATGCCAGGCCCTTGCCCAGGCTCGAGACCACGCCGCCGGTGATGAAGATGTAACGCGCCATTAAGGCCCCCGTGATGTGCAATTCGAACGATCTGCGGGCCGCCGAAACGACAAGACCACGGGATTCGGACAATAGTCGATTCGCCCCGTGGCCGCAACGGACCGCAAGTGGATGTGGGGCGGTCGGATGCCGCCCCCAGCTATGGTGGAAGTCTTAGTTCGCCGGTGCCTCGACCGGCTGGGTCGTCTCGGGCGCGGTATCGGCACCTGCCTCGGCCTCCGGGGCGGGCGGGGTCAGCGCGTCGGCCGCCGGTGCTTCGGGCGCCTCGGCAGCCGGTGCCTCGGCAGCGGGTGCCTCGGTTGCCGGCGCCTCGGGGGCGTCGGGCGCGGGCGGGGTCAGCGGGTTGCCGCTGGTCGCGGGCGGGGGCGTGTAGGCCGGTGCCGCAGGCATCCCGTCGGTCGCGGGCTGGCTGTCGGATGCGCCGAACTGGTCCATGATCGAACCGTTCGAGGCTTCGCGCGCGGCAAGGATCGTCAGCGCGATCGAGGTGACGAACAAGGCGACGCCCAGCATCCAGGTCACGCGGGTCATGGCGTTGGCCGCCTGGCGTCCGCTCATGACGCCGCCACCGCTGCCGCCGCCCATGCCAAGTCCGCCCCCTTCGGAGCGTTGCAGCAGCACGGCCCCGGCCAGAAGCACGGCAAGGATCAGATGGACGGTCAGAATGACGTTTTCCACGGCTTTCGGCCTTTCATTTGCGGACGCGCCTATCTAGTCACCCTGACAGGTGATGGCAAGCAAGAGTAACCCATGCGCGCACTGATGATTCAGGGGACGGGCTCGAACGTGGGAAAATCCCTGCTGGTCGCGGGGCTTTGCCGCGCCGCGCGGGCCCGTGGCCTGTCGGTCGCGCCCTTCAAGCCGCAGAACATGTCGAACAACGCCGCCGTCACCCCCGAGGGCGCCGAGATCGGCCGCGCGCAGGCGCTTCAGGCGCGCGCCTGCGGGATCGCGCCCCATGCCGACATGAACCCCGTCCTGCTGAAGCCGGAAACGGATACCGGTGCGCAGGTCGTCGTGCAGGGCCGTGCGATCGCGCGGGCCGAGGCGCGCGACTATGCCGCGCTGAAGCCGCGCCTGATGGTTGCCGTGCAGGACAGCTTCGCGCGGTTGCGTGCGGCCCACGACCTGGTGATCGTCGAGGGTGCGGGCAGCCCCGCCGAGGTGAACCTGCGCCCCCGCGACATCGCCAACATGGGCTTTGCCCGCGAGGCGGACGTGCCCGTCATCCTGGCGGGCGATATCGACCGGGGCGGGGTGATCGCGCAGATCGTCGGCACGCAGGCCGTGATCGATCCTGACGATGCCGCGATGATCGCGGGCTTCATGGTCAACAAGTTCCGCGGCGACGTGCGGCTGTTCGACGACGGCTATCGCGTGATCCAGGATCGGACCGGCTGGCGCGGCTTTGGCGTGCTGCCCTGGTTCGCGGAGGCCCACCGCCTGCCCGCCGAGGATGCGGTCGATCTGCGCCATGGCCGGGGCGAGGGGCTGCATGTCGTCTGCCTCACCCTGTCGCGGATCGCGAATTTCGACGATCTGGACCCGCTGGCCGCCGAACCCGGCGTGCGGCTGACGATGCTGCGTGCGGGGCAGGCCATTCCGGGCGATGCGGACCTGGTGATCCTGCCGGGATCGAAATCCACCATCGGCGATCTGGCATTCCTGCGCGCGCAGGGCTGGGACATCGACCTTGCGGCGCATCACCGGCGCGGCGGGCATGTGCTGGGCATCTGCGGCGGATACCAGATGCTGGGCCGCAGCATCGACGACCCGCATGGCACGGATGGCAGGGCGGGGCAGGTGCCGGGCCTCGGGCTGCTGGACGTACACACTGTCATGTCGCGAGACAAGCGCGTGACGCCCGCATCGGGGCGGGCCCTGGGGCAGGACGTCACCGGGTACGAGATCCACATGGGCCGCAGCGCTGGTCCCGATTGCGCGCGTCCCTTCGCGCATCTGCCCGAACCCGACGGCGCGATCGCGGCCGATGGACGGGTCATGGGCAGCTATCTTCACGGGCTGTTTTCCGATGACGGCTTTCGCGCCGAGTTCCTGCGCCGTCTGGGCGCGCCCTCGCAGCCGGGCTACGAGGCGGGCGTGGATGCCGCGCTGGACGATCTTGCCGCCCATATGGAGCGTCATCTGGACGTGGACGGCATTCTGGCCGTCGCGCGCTGAACTGGACGAACGCGGCCGCAGCCATTAGTCCGAAAGGGGTCATGCCCGCCATCGCGATGCGACCCCGGCGGCGAAACGCGCAGCCAGTGAAGGGAATGTCATGCGGCTCTATTCCATGCCCTCGTCGGGGAACAGCTACAAGGTGCGGCTGCTTCTGGCGCTGACCGGGCGCGACTGCGAGATCGTCGATGTCGAGGACGCGTCCGAGGCGCTGATCGCAGCCAAGACCGCGGGCGCGCTGCCCTTCGGCAAGGCGCCGGTCCTGCATCTGGACGACGGGCGCGTGCTGCCCGAATCGAACGCGATCCTGTGCTGGCTGGGCGAGCAGACGGCCTTCTGGCCCGCCGATCCCTTCGACCGCGCCACGATGATGTCCTGGATGTTCTGGGAACAGAACCAGCATGAAGGCGTGATCGCGGTGCGCGGCGCTCTGAACTTCTATCCCTCGCGCGCCAGCCTTGCGACGCCCGAGCGGATGGAGGACCTGCTGATCCGCGGCCACGCGCTGCTGTCGGTGATGGAGCGCAGGCTGCAGGAGGCGGACTGGCTGGCGGGCGATGCGGCGACGCTGGCCGACATCGCGCTTTATGCCTATACGCATACCGCCGGCAGCCGGGGCGGGTTCGAGATGGACCGCTTTGCTGCCGTGAACGCGTGGCTGGCGCGGATTGCCGCGCTGCCGGGATATGTTGGACTGGATGACTGAACTTTACGCATGGACCGACGGCGCGTGCAGCGGCAATCCCGGCCCCGGTGGCTGGGGCGTGCTGATGCGCGCCATGGAAGGCGAGGCGATCCTGAAGGAACGCGAATTGCAGGGCGGCGAGGCCCAGACCACGAACAACCGGATGGAGCTGATGGCCGCGATCAGCGCGCTGGAGACACTGACCCGCCCCAGCCGCATCACCATCACCACCGACAGCGCCTATGTGAAGAACGGCGTGACCCAGTGGATCCACGGCTGGAAGCGCAACGGCTGGAAGACCGCCTCGCGGCAGCCGGTCAAGAATGTCGAGCTGTGGCAGCGGCTGGATGACGCCCAGAAGACCCACGAGGTCACCTGGAAATGGATCAAGGGCCATGCCGGCCACGCCGAGAACGAGCGTGCGGACGAGCTGGCCCGCGCAGGCATGGCCCCCTTCAAATGAGCATCGCCGAGGGGCTGCCGACCCTGCTCTGGGCGCTGGATTACCTGTCGGTGCTGGTCTTTGCGCTGACCGGCGCGCTGGTGGCCAGCCGCGGCCAGCTGGACCCGGTGGGCTTCGTCTTCATGGCCGCGATGACGGCGGTGGGCGGCGGCACGCTGCGCGACCTGCTGCTGGACCGCCCGCAGGTCTTCTGGATCGCCCGCCCATCCCTGATCCTTGTGGCGGCGACGGCGGCGATGGTGGTCTTCTGGACCGCCCACCGGTTCGAGAGCAGGTACCGCCTGCTTTTGTGGCTGGATGCGCTGGCCCTTGCCATCGCCGTGCCCGCCGGGGTCGGCATCGCGGTCGAGGGCGGCTTCAGCCCCGTCATCGTCGTCATCATGGGGGTCGTCACCGGCACCTTCGGCGGGCTGATCCGCGATGTCGTCGGCAACGAGGTTCCGCTGGTCCTGAAGCAGGGCGAGCTGTACCTGACGGCGGCCTTCGGCGGGGCGCTGATCGCGGTGCTGGCGATGTGGCCGGGGCTTGGCCGGTCCGAGGCGCTGTTCCTGTGCGGGCTGGTGACCTTCGGCCTGCGCGCGGGCAGCATCGTCTGGGGCTGGGCGCTGCCGGTCTACAAGCCGCGCCCGCCGCGAACGCGCGGTTAACGCAGGACGGGCGGCCCGCTGCGGCCCGCATCCATGTTCTGCACCCCCGCCCGCAGGCCCTGTCCGATCCGGTGCGCCATCTGCGACCAGGCGCGGGCGGTCCAGGGGGGCAGGGTCTTTTCCAGCGCCTGGTCGAACAGCTGCAGCCAGATGTCGAAATGCTCGGGGCGGACATTGCCCGCCGACTGATGCGCCCGCATCGGGCTGCCGTTATAGCCCGCGCGATGCAGGATCGCGCCGCGCCAGAAGGCCGCGATGCGATCCTCGTGGGCGGACCAGTCGCCGACATGTTCCGCGAAGACCGGCGCCAGCACGGGATGGCGGCGCACGGCGGCATAGAAGGCCGCGACCACGCGGGCGATTTCGGCTTCGGTCACGTCGAAGCGTGCAGGGGCGATGCTGTCCATGCCGAAGCATCTGGCGGCTGGGGACGCGTTTCGCAAGGGGTTTGATCCGCCGCGCGGGCGGTGCTATGGCGCGGCTTTCCGGTCGCAGCCCACCCGGTCAAAACAGGAGCATCCGATGACCCATTACACCGACGCGCTGACCCAGCTTGGCGCCGACACCCCCCTGCCGCAATCGCCTGAAGAGGCCGTGCTGGAACGCGTCCAGAACCCGCAGGCGGGCACGGGATATGTCGTGCGCTTCACCCAGCCCGAATTCACCAGCCTCTGCCCGCTGACGGGCCAGCCCGATTTCGCGCATCTGGTGATCGACTATGTCCCCGGCGACTGGCTGGTCGAATCGAAATCGCTCAAGCTGTTCCTCGGCAGCTTCCGCAACCACGGCGCCTTCCACGAGGATTGCACCATCGGCATCGCCAAGCGGATCGTGGACCTGCTGGACCCGCAATGGCTGCGCATCGGCGGATACTGGTATCCGCGCGGCGGCATGCCGATCGACGTGTTCTGGCAGACGGGCGCGGCACCCGGGGGCGTCTGGATCCCCGAACAGGGCGTGCCGGGATATCGCGGGCGGGGCTAACCCCGCAGCGACCGCCACAGGATCGAGGCGACATCCGCGATATCGCCCCCGCGGGCCAGGAACTGTTCGGGTTCGGGCCCGTCCTCGGCCATCGCGTCCAGCCGGTCCAGCATCCGCATCAGGCGGCGGCGGTGGATGCCGGTCCACAGCTGCACCGGATCCGCGATCAGCCCCGCGAAGGTCGTGACCAGCGACCCGATCAGCGCCAGCGCGACGCCCGTCCCCAGCACGTAGAGAGGCGAGAGTTCGACCGGGAACGCCCAGTACCACGCCCGCCCGAGCGTGTCGCCAAGCGCGAAATCCCGCACGGCCGCGCCATGCGCCCGCATCTGCGCCATCGGCCCCGCAAGCGAGATCAGTCCCGGCGTCGCGCGGTTGAACAGCACCAGCCCCAGCATCAGCACGAACAGCGATGTCGTGATCTCGGCCACGGCGTTGCGGGTCTCGGCATGGGCGCGGATCGCGGCAGCGCGGCGTTCGGGCGACACGGCGGGGGCAAGGCCGGCCTCGTCCAGCCGTTCCATCAGGCGGGTCAGGTCGTCCTCGATCCGGGTCGCGGTGTCGGACCGCAGGAAGATCCGCCGCGACGCCAGCCACCCGCCCGCGCGCCTTGCGCCCGCGCGGCGCAGGCCCGCCGCCAGCAGCTGCGCGATCAGCGCGACCGGCGCCAGCGCCACGTTCAGGGGCGCGCGCAGAAGATCGACCCCGAGCGCGTGGCGATGCAGCGCCAGCGTGCCGCGGATGCCGTATCTGCGGGCGGCGAAACGCGCGATCTCGGCCTCTCGGCGGGGCCGGGTCGTCGAAAGGGGGGCGGGCGCGTGATCCATCGCCGCGCAGGTTATACCGCCCGCCGCGATCCGCCAAGGTTTGGGCGCTTGCAGCCCCATGCCGCGCTTCCTATAGATGGCGCATGAGATTTCTGGCGTTCGGCATTCGAATTAGCTGCCCGGTGGCGTGACCCTCGCGCTGCCGGGTTTTCTGCTGCCTGCCTGCGAACGACCGACAAAGGACCGCCCCGATGAGCGACGCGACCCCCGACTACCGCGATACCGTCTTCCTGCCCCAGACCGACTTTCCGATGCGCGCGGGCCTTCCCGCCCGAGAGCCCGAGTGGCTGGCCCGTTGGGAACGCATCGGCATCTACGACCGCCTGCGCGAACGCGCCGCCGCGGCAGATGGGGCACGCGCGCCCTTCATCCTGCATGACGGCCCCCCCTATGCGAACGGGCATCTGCATATCGGTCACGCGCTGAACAAGACGATCAAGGACATCATCGTGCGCAGTCACCAGATGATGGGCCGCGACGCGCGCTATGTTCCGGGCTGGGACTGCCACGGCCTGCCGATCGAATGGAAGATCGAGGAGAAGTACCGCGCCGAGGGCCGCGACAAGGACGCCGTGGACGTGGTCGAGTTCCGCCAGGAATGCCGCCGCTTCGCCGACGAGTGGATCGACATCCAGCGCGAGGAGTTCAAGCGCCTGGGCATCACCGGCGCATGGGACCGTCCCTATGTCACGATGGATTACCACGCCGAGGCCGTGATCGCGGCCGAGTTCATGAAGCTTCTGATGAACGGCAGCCTCTATCAGGGCAGCAAGCCGGTCATGTGGTCGCCCGTGGAAAAGACCGCCCTGGCCGAGGCCGAGGTCGAATACAAGGACCATACCAGCCACACGATCTGGGTGCGCTTCGCCGTGCTGGGCGGGCAGGGGCAGCTGGCCGACGCCAAGGTCGTGATCTGGACCACGACGCCCTGGACGATCCCGCAGAACCGCGCGGTCGCGTTCAATCCCGACATCTCGTACGGGCTGTATCGCGTGGGCGAGGTGGCCGAGAAGGCGACGGCCCAGCCGGGCGAGCTGCTGGTCCTGGCCGACGCGCTGGCCGAGGGCGTGATGGCATCGGCCAAGGTCGAGAGCCACGAGCGTCTGGGCGATGTTGCCGCGGCCGACCTGCAGGGGCTGACCCTTGCCCACCCGCTGCGCGGGGTCGAGGGGTCGGAAGGCGAATGGGACTTCGACGTGCCGCTGCTGCCGGGCGATCACGTCACCGACGATGCGGGCACGGGCTTCGTGCATACCGCGCCCAGCCATGGTGACGACGACTATCAGCTGGGGCTGCGCTTCAAGCTGCCGATGACCTACAACGTGGAACCGGACGGCAGCTATCGCGCCGACCTGCCGCTGTTCGGCGGGCAGGCGATCATCGATGCCGACGGCAAGGACGGCCCTGCCAATGTCAGCGTGATCAAGCAGCTGGCATGGGCCGGCGCGCTGCTGGCCAAGGGCAAGATCAAGCACAGCTATCCCCACAGCTGGCGGTCCAAGGCGCCGCTGATCTATCGCAACACCGCGCAGTGGTTCGCGGCGGTCGACAAGCCGCTGGACGACGGCATGGGCGAACATGGCGACACGATCCGCACACGCGCGTTGAACAGCATCGACAAGCTGGTCAAGTGGTGGCCGCAATCGGGCCGCAACCGCATCCATTCCATGGTCGAGAACCGCCCCGACTGGGTGCTGTCGCGCCAGCGCGCCTGGGGCGTGCCGCTGACCTGCTTCGTGCGCCGCGGCGCCAAGCCGACCGATGCCGATTTCCTGCTGCGCGACGCACGGCTGAACGACCGCATCGTCGCGGCGTTCGAGAAGGACGGCGCCGACATCTGGTATCGCGACGGCTTCAAGGAACAGATGCTGGAGGGCATCGCCGATCCCGACGCCTATGACCAGGTGATGGATGTGCTGGACGTGTGGTTCGACAGCGGATCGACCCATGCCTTCGTGCTGCGCGACCGCGCGGACGGTACGCCCGACGGCATCGCGGACCTGTACCTGGAAGGCACCGACCAGCATCGTGGCTGGTTCCAGTCGTCCCTGCTGCAGGCGTCCGCGACCAAGGGCCGCGCGCCCTATCGCAACGTGGTGACGCATGGCTTCACGCTGGACGAGAAGGGCATGAAGATGTCCAAGTCGCTCGGCAATACCATCGTCCCCGCCGAGGTGATCAAGCAATACGGCGCCGACATCCTGCGCCTGTGGGTCGCGCAGGCCGATTACAGCGCCGACCAGCGCATCGGCCCCGAGATCCTGAAGGGCACGGCCGACAGCTATCGCCGCCTGCGCAACACGCTGCGCTTCCTGCTGGGCGCGCTGGACGGGTTCTCGGATGCCGAGAAGCTGGAGCCCGCGCAGATGCCCGAGCTGGAGCAGTGGGTCCTGCACCGCCTGGCGCAGCTGGATCACCAGGTCCGCCGCGGCTATGACGGGTTCGACTTCCAGGGCGTGTTCCAGACGCTGTTCCAGTTCTGCACCGTGGACCTGTCGGCCTTCTATTTCGACGTCCGCAAGGATGCGCTGTATTGCGATGCGCCCGACAGCACGCGCCGCCGCGCGGTGCGCACGGTTCTGGACATCCTGTTCCACCGCCTGGTGACCTGGCTGGCCCCGATCCTGCCCTTCACCATGGAGGATGTCTGGCTGTCGCGCTTCCCGTCCGAGGATGACAGCGTGCACCTGCACGATTTCGCGCCGACCCCCGCCGATTGGCTGAACGAGCCGCTGGCCGCCAAGTGGGACCATGTCCGCCGCGCCCGCCGCGTGGTCACCGCCGCGCTGGAGGTGAAGCGGACCGACAAGACCATCGGTGCCAGCCTCGAGGCCGCGCCGGTCGTCCATGTCGAGGATGCCGACATGCTGGTCGCGCTGAAGACGGTGGCCTTCGCGGATCTGTGCATCACCTCGGACCTGCAGCTGACGGCGGACCCGGTTCCGTCGGATGCCTTCCGCATGGCCGAGGCGCCGGGACTGGGCGTCGTGTTTGAAAAGGCCGAGGGGCAGAAATGCCAGCGCTGCTGGAAGATCCTGCCCGATGTCGGCACGCATTCGCATCCGGGCGTCTGCGCCCGCTGCGACGACGTGCTGTCGGCATGAACGATCCGTCCGACCTGCGCGGGGCCATCCTTGCGCGGGTCGGGCATTTGCGACCGGGCACGACATGCTGCCCCAGCCAGGTCGCACGGGAGATCGCCCGCGACTGGCGCCCGCTGATGGCGCCCCTGCGGGCCGAGGCGTTCCGCCTTGCGGCCGAGGGTCGCATCGCGATCACGCAGAAGGGCCGGCCGGTTCTCGGCCCCGACACCCGCGGTCCCATCCGGCTGGGCCCGCCCCTGGGGGAGGACACCCATGTATAAGCCAGCAGACGACCGCTATTCCAAGATGCGCTACAACCGGGTCGGGCGCTCGGGGCTGAAGCTGCCCGCGATCAGCCTAGGCCTATGGCACAATTTCGGCCATGACACGCCCCACCAGACCAAGCGCGACATCTGCCGCCAGGCCTTCGACCTGGGCATCACGCATTTCGACCTGGCCAACAATTACGGCCCCCCCGCCGGCAGCGCCGAGGAGGCCTTCGGCGAGCTGATGCGCACCGACTTCGCCCATCTGCGCGACGAGCTGATCGTCAGCAGCAAGGCCGGCTATCACATGTGGGACGGCCCCTATGGCGAATGGGGCAGCCGCAAGTACCTGATCGCCAGCTGCGACCAGTCGCTGAAGCGGATGGGGCTGGATTACGTCGACATCTTCTACAGCCACCGCTTCGACCCCGAAACGCCCCTGGAGGAAACGATGGGCGCGCTGGATCACATCGTGCGGTCGGGCCGCGCGCTCTATGCCGGGATCAGCAGCTACAACAGCCAGCGCACCGCCGAAGCCGTGGCGATCCTGCGCGATCTGGGCACGCCCTGCATCATCCACCAGCCCAGCTATAACATGCTGAACCGGTGGGTGGAGAATGACGGATTGCTGGACGCGCTGGACGATCTGGGCGTCGGCAGCATCGTCTTCACGCCGCTGGCGCAGGGGATGCTGACCAAGAAATACTTGGGCGGGATCCCCAAGGACAGCCGCGCCGCGCAGGGCAAGTCCTTGAACGAGGATTGGCTGACGCAGGACATGATCGACCGGCTGAACAAGCTGAACGACATGGCCGAGGGCCGCGGTCAGTCGCTGGCGCAGATGGCGATCGCATGGACGCTGCGCGGCGGTCGGGTGACCAGCGCGCTGATCGGTGCCTCGCGTCCCGAACAGGTGGCCGATTGTGTCGGCGCGCTGGACAATACCGATTTCACGGATGCCGAACTGGCGCGGATCGACGAGCTGACCGCATCGGGCGACGTGAACATCTGGGCGCGGTCCTCGGAAGGCGCGGGGGAATAACCCCTCAGACCAGCCACCATCCGCGGCTTTTTATCTGGTTGCGGATGGCACGCTCGGGCCGCTGGACCCTGTCCTCGGCGAAGATGGGTCGCACCTTGGTGCGGCCCTTCTGCTGATAGATCAGCTTGCGCGCGGGTTCCCATTCCTTCAGCACGCGCTTGATGTGCTTGGGGGCCACGGCCTCCTCGCAGATGCCGATCGCGCGTTCGGCATGCTGGGCATAGAGAAGCGGCAGCTTGCGGTAATGGCAGGTCGTGTCGCCGTCCATCCCTGACAGCGCCTTGCCGGGACGCCCGCCGCCCAGGCTGTGGATCACCACCGGCAGCACCGCCTGGTCCAGCCAGGGGTCCATCGCCTGGCAGGCCAGCTCGTCATGCGGATCGTCGCGCAGGGCCAGCGCCCATTCCAGGTAGCGCCGTCCGAATTCCGCGGGATCCGCCCCGAAGAACCAGCCCGCGTTGAAATAGAGGAACCGCTCCCAATGCTCCTTCGGCTGGGCGGGGTCGATCGAATCGTCGAAGGGCACCCCGAATCGGTCATAGATCGAGCGCCAGATCTGCTCGTATCCCGGACCATAGAGCGGCGGCTGCGGCCAAGTGTTCGTCCGCGCCATCGAGGCCGAGGGCTTCTTGAAGTTGAAGCGCAGCTTGTCCAACGGCCCCGTGACCAGCGTGTCGGTATCGAGAAAGAGGAACGGCTCATTCGCGGGCAGAAGGGCCAGCGCCTCGATCTTGTTGCCCTGCGGATAGGAGGCGCCGAAATGCCGTGCGGTGAAGGGCAGGATCTCGGCCCCGAAATCGGTCAGCAGGCCGCGCACGGGATCCGAGATCTGCGTGCTGCGGCCCTGCCATGTGCCCTCGGGCAGGGGCTCGGCCACGATCACCCGACCCGACCAGTCGGGCGCGGCGTGACGCAGGCTGGCCAGAAGGATGATCGCCTCGTATTCCAGCCGCCCCGCCTGGGCCACGATCAGAAGATTCGGTTTCGCGCTTGTCCTGGAACCCGCCATGCCACCAGCCATCAGTTGAATCGGTGCCAACCTAGCGTTGTGCAGGTAAATCCGTAACCCGCAAAAAGGGTTCGCATATCGGGCATGTCGGGGGAAGTGGTGGGCGACCCTGGAATCGAACCAGGCGTGGGTCTCCCCGGCGGAGTTACAGTCCGCTGCCGCACCTTGCAGCTCGTCGCCCGCCGTCGCTTTCGGCGTGGGGCGGTGATTAGCTGCCCTTGTCGGGGGCGTCAAGCGCATTTCCGGGTCTTGCGCGAAAGCTTTCTTGGCAGCAGAGAGAATGCCAACGAAAGGAGGCCCGGTATGGCCGCAGACAATCCCAAGGGGAAGAAGCCCACCTGGGTGATCGAGAAGGAGCGCGCGCGCCGTGCCGCCGCCGCCGAGACCGTCTGGCTGTTCGGCCTGCACGCCGTGCGCGACGCGCTGGCCAATCCCGAGCGGCAGAAGCTGCGGCTGGTCGTCACGCGCAACGCGCTGGCGCGGCTGGGCGACGACCTGCACGGGATGGAGCCCGAGATCACCGATCCGCGCGTCTTCGACAAGACCGTGCCGCTGGCCGGCGAGAGCGTCCACCAGGGTGCCGCGCTGGAGGTGAAGCCGCTGAAATGGGGCAGCCTGTCCGAGGTGGCGCTGCGCGAGGCCCCGGGCGAGGGGCGCCCGCTGCTGGTCGCGCTGGACCGCGTGACGGACCCGCACAATATCGGCGCGATCCTGCGTTCGGCCGAGGTGTTCGGCGCCCGCGCCGTCATCGCGCCCGCGCGCCACTCGGCCCCCGAAACGGGTGCGCTGGCCAAGACCGCCTCGGGCGCGCTGGAACGCCAGCCCTATCTGCGCGTGCCGAACCTGGCCGAGGCGCTGAACCAGCTGAAGCTGATGGGCTTCATCCTGATCGGGCTGGACGGCACCGGCGAGGTCGAGCTGCCGACGGTCCTGGAGAAGCTGCCGGGCCGCGCGATCTGCCTTGTGATGGGCGCCGAGGGGCCGGGCATGCGCGATCTGACCCTGAAGACCTGCGATCACGTCGCGCGCATTCCCTTCGCGGCCGATTTCGGATCGCTCAACGTGTCGAACGCGGCGGCGGTCGCGCTCTACGCCGCGAATCGTGCGTGAATGTCACATGGCTGCGACCTTTGTGTCGCAGCCGTTGAGAATCGGGGGGCAGGGGGCACATAGAAGGGCATGACCGCATCAGCCGAAAGCCCGCCAATGCGCCGCATCCTGTGCCAGATCGCCTTGCCCTGCCTGATCGCCCTTCCCGCGCAAGCCGAGGAATGGGCCTTTGGCGGCTTCGATCCCGTGGGCATGGTGCAGGCCGGCCATCCGGTCGCGGGGCGCAGCGACGTGGCCACGATGTGGCGCGGCAAGCTGTGGCATTTCGCGACCGAGGAGAACCGCGCCAGCTTCGAGGCAAATCCCCGCAGCTTCCTGCCGCAGTTCGATGGCTTCTGCCCCGTCTCGGTCGCCGAGGGGCATCCGATCAAGGGCGACCCGCGCAATGCCGTGCTGATCCGCGGCAAGCTCTACATGACCCGTTCGCCCAGTGCCGCCCGCGAGCTGCGCCGCCACCCGGCCGAGATCCTTGGCAGGGCAGGGCGCAATTGGTCGGGGCGTTGACGCCGCGAATCACGAAACCGCGACCAGGCTGGAACTTTTGGGCAGTGGTGCCCATTTGTCATACTGAACATGACCTCGGAACGGTCATGTTCGGATCACTGTCCCTCGTTCCGCGACTTGCGCCCGGCCACCAGGTGGACCGGGCGCCTTTTCTGTGAGAGTGTCGGGGCGCCCGAAACGCAACCAGAAGGGGAGGTCGCGGATGCAGTTCGGTCTTCAGGAAGATCAGGATATCGAGCGTATCGCACGCGACACGCGGACGATCGCCATCGTGGGGCTGTCCCCGCGCGAGGATCGACCCTCGTGGGGCGTCGCGCGCTATCTTCAGTCGCAGGGCTTCCGCATCGTTCCCGTCAATCCCGGCCATGCAGGCGGCACGATCCTGGGCGAGCATGTCCATGCCTCGTTGGGCGACATCCCCGCCGAGACCCGGATCGACATGGTGGACATCTTCCGCCGCTCCGAGGCCGTGCCGGGCATCGTCGACGAGGCGCTGCGCGAACTGCCGGGCCTGTCGACGATCTGGATGCAGCTGGGCATCGCCCATCCCGATGCGGCAGCCAAGGCGCGGGCGCGCGGGGTGACCGTGATCGAGGACCGCTGCCCCAAGATCGAGTTTCCGCGATATCTTTGAGCCGAAAGCCCCGGATACCTGCTTGACGCCGCCGCGCGGCAGGATTAGTCAGGCCCGACCTCAGGGGTATAGCTCAGTTGGTAGAGCATCGGTCTCCAAAACCGAGGGTCGTGGGTTCGAGTCCCCCTGCCCCTGCCAGGTCCTTCCGATACAGCCGCAATGGAACGCCTGCGATCTTGAAACGGTCGCGGCTTGCGGTTAGATCGGGCCGGTATTTCCGAAGGAGGCTGAAAGCGTGGCCAATCCCGTGCAGTTCATCAACCAGGTCCGCGCCGAGGCCGCCAAGATCACCTGGCCCACCCGCCGCGAGGTGATCACGACCACCATCATGGTCCTGATCTTCGCGTCGATCACCAGCCTGTTCTTCTTCTTGGTCGACCTGGTCATCCGCACCGGCCTGACCGAGGGGCTTCGCCTCATCAGCGGCTGATGGGGGTTGCATTTGCCGGCATGCGGGGGTAAACGCCGCGAACTGTCCGGCAAACGGCGTGCATCGAATCCGCATGCGCGCCGGTTTTTACTTTGTCGGAAGCGTATGAATTCAAGGGGTTTGGCGTCCGCAGGACGTGATTCCCCGCGAGATGAGCAGGGGTCGATCGAGACATGGCAAAGCGTTGGTATTCGGTCAGCGTCCTGTCGAACTTCGAGAAGAAGGTCGCCGAGGCGATTCGTCAGGCAGTGGCCGAGAAGGGTCTCGAAGAGCAGATCGACGAGGTGCTGGTCCCGACCGAGGAAGTGATCGAGATCCGTCGTGGCAAGAAGGTCACCTCGGAGCGTCGCTTCATGCCGGGCTATGTGCTGGTGCACATGGACATGTCGGATCGCACCTACCACCTGGTCAACTCGACGAACCGCGTCACCGGGTTCCTGGGCGCGCAGGGCAAGCCGATGCCGATGCGCGACGAGGAAGTGAACGCGATGCTGAACCGCTCGGGTTCGGGCGAGCAGGCTGCCCCGCGCAACCTGATCCGCTTCGACGTGGGCGAGCAGGTCAACGTGACCGATGGTCCCTTCGAGGGGTTCTCGGGGATGGTCGAGGAGGTCGACGAGGTCTCTTCGCGCATCAAGGTCACGGTGTCGATCTTCGGCCGGCCGACGCCGGTCGAGCTGGAATTCACGCAGGTTTCCAAGACCGCGTGATTGGTCGCGGGAGGCTTCGGCCCACGGGTCGTGCCGAACCGCTAAATCGGCCCGCTTGCCGGGCTTGATGATGAAGGAGAGGGCCAAATGGCCAAGAAAGTCGTCGGGCAGCTGAAGCTGCAGATCAAGGCGGGTCAGGCGAACCCGTCGCCCCCCGTTGGCCCCGCACTGGGTCAGCGCGGCATCAACATCATGGAATTCTGCAAGGCGTTCAACGCCAAGACGCAGGAAATGGAACAGGGTGCCCCCGTTCCGGTCGTGATCACCTACTATGCCGACAAGTCGTTCACCTTCGTGACGAAGACGCCGCCGGCATCGTTCCTGCTGAAGAAGGCCGCTGGCCTGAAGCCGGTCGGCAAGCGTAACCGCGCCAAGGGTTCGGAAAAGCCGGGCCGTGCGACCGCCGGTTCCGTGACCGTCAAGCAGGTTCGCGAGATCGCCGAAGCCAAGATGGCCGACCTGTCGGCCAACGACGTGGAAGCCGCGATGAAGATCATCGTCGGTTCGGCCCGTTCGATCGGCCTCGAGGTGAAAGGCTAAGTCATGGCGAAGATTTCCAAGAAGAAAGCCGCCGCGCGCGCTGCATTCGAAGGCAAGGCGAACCTCTCGGTCGAGGAAGCCGTCAAGCTGGTGAAGTCGGCCGCTTCGGCGAAGTTCGACGAGACCGTCGAGATCGCGCTGAACCTGGGCGTCGACCCGCGTCACGCAGACCAGATGGTCCGCGGCGTGGTGACCCTGCCCGCAGGCACCGGCAAGGACGTTCGCGTCGCCGTGTTCGCACGTGGCCCCAAGGCTGACGAAGCCAAGGCCGCAGGCGCGGACATCGTCGGTGCGGAAGACCTGATGGAGACCATCCAGTCGGGTAAGATCGAGTTCGATCGCTGCATCGCCACCCCGGACATGATGCCGCTGGTCGGCCGTCTGGGCAAGATCCTGGGCCCGCGCAACCTGATGCCGAACCCCAAGGTCGGCACGGTGACGATGGACGTGAAATCGGCCGTCGAAGCTGCCAAGGGCGGTGAAGTCCAGTTCAAGGCCGAGAAGGCCGGCGTCGTGCACGCGGGCATCGGCAAGGTGTCGTTCGACGAGGACAAGCTGGCGCAGAACCTGCGCGCCTTCGTCGACGCCGTGAACAAGGCGAAGCCCTCGGGCGCGAAGGGGACCTACATGAAGAAGGTCTCGATCAGCTCGACCATGGGCCCGGGCGTTTCGGTCGACGTGACCGGCGCCGACGCCTGATCAGTTTCCCGGCAGAGATGCCGGGATGGCGGGGCCGCCACCATGGCCCCGTCCTGTCCGAGACGGAGGGTGCCGGGAGACCGGCTTAATTTCCTTCCTGAGATGGGGAAGCATTTTTCCGAAGGCGCCCTTCGCGGGGATATCTTCGGGTGATCTTGCCCTAGACGGACCCGACCCGGTCCCGCATCCGCGGAGCATCGGGAAAAGTGAGAGCCGGGGGGAAACCCCCAAATTGGAGTGAAACCGTGGATAGAGCACAAAAGGAACAGCTGGTCGACGAACTCGGCCAGATCTTTGAAAGCTCTGGCGTCGTGGTGGTTGCCCACTACGAGGGGATGACGGTTGCACAGATGCAGGACCTCCGCTCGCGCATGCGCGAAGCCGGTGGTTCGGTTCGCGTCGCCAAGAACAGGCTCGCCAAGATCGCCCTGGAAGGTAAGCCTTGCGAAAGCATCGCCGAATACCTGACGGGCATGACCGTGCTCACCTACTCGGAAGATCCCGTGGCTGCTGCCCGGATCGCCGACAAGTACGCCAAGGACAACGAGAAATTCGTGATCCTGGGCGGTGCGATGGGTGACACGGCGCTTGATACGGCCGGTGTGAAAGCCGCCGCCTCGATGCCGTCGCGTGAAGAGCTCATCGCTCAGATCGTGTCCTGCATCGGTGCGCCTGCCTCGAACATCGCCGGTGCGATCGGTGCGCCTGCTTCGAACATCGCGGGCATCCTCAGCACTCTGGAAGAGCGCGAGGCTGCATAAGCAACCCCTTTCCCTCGTGTGGTTGAACACACGCAGTCGGAACCATAAAGTGAAAGAACGGAAAAATGGCTGATCTGAAGAAACTCGCCGAAGAAATCGTGGGCCTGACCCTGCTGGAAGCCCAGGAACTGAAGACCATCCTGAAGGATGAGTACGGCATCGAGCCCGCAGCTGGCGGCGCTGTCATGATGGCTGGCCCGGCTGCTGCTGCCGAAGCCGCCGAAGAGAAGACCGAATTCGACGTCGTCCTGACCGACGCCGGCGCGAACAAGATCAACGTGATCAAGGAAGTTCGCGGCATCACCGGTCTTGGCCTGAAAGAAGCCAAGGACCTGGTCGAAGCCGGTGGCAAGGTCAAGGAAGGCGCTGCCAAGGCAGAAGCCGAAGAGATCAAGAAGAAGCTCGAAGACGCGGGCGCGAAAGTCGAGCTGAAGTAATCGGCCTCACGGCTGACGAATGAAGAGGCAGGGTCCGGGATTTCCCGGTCCCTGCCGAACCTGTCTTGAAGGGCGGTCGACGCGCGACCTTCCTTCAGGGCATGTTCGAGGCTCGGGAGCCGTGCGGTGGGACGCATGGCACGAATGGAGCCTCACCCCTACATTCGTAGGCCCGTTCCGGGGGCCCCGACCCGGAACGCGCGCGAAGACGAAAGGTGACAAGACCCCATGGCGCATTCCTATGTCGGTCAGAAGCGCGTCCGGCGCTATTACGGCAATATCCGTGAAGTCCTCGAGATGCCGAACCTCATCGAGGTTCAGAAGTCCTCCTACGACCTCTTCCTGAGCTCGGGCGACGGTTCCGCCCATCAGGACGGCGAGGGCATCCAGGGCGTTTTCCAGTCCGTCTTCCCGATCAAGGACTTCAACGAGACCGCGGTCCTCGAATTCGTCAAGTACGAGCTCGAGCGCCCGAAATACGACGTCGAGGAGTGCCAGCAGCGCGACATGACCTTCGCCGCGCCGCTGAAGGTCACCCTGCGCCTGATCGTGTTCGATGTCGACGAGAACACCGGCGCCAAGTCGGTCAAGGACATCAAGGAGCAGGACGTCTTCATGGGCGACATGCCCCTGATGACCCCGCATGGCACCTTCATCGTCAACGGCACCGAGCGTGTCGTCGTCAGCCAGATGCACCGTTCGCCGGGCGTGTTCTTCGACCACGACCGCGGCAAGACGCATTCCTCGGGCAAGCTGCTGTTCGCATGCCGCATCATCCCGTATCGCGGCAGCTGGCTGGACTTCGAATTCGACGCCAAGGACCTGGTGTTCGCGCGCATCGACCGTCGCCGCAAGCTGCCGGTGACCACGCTGCTCTATGCGCTCGGCATGGACCAGGAAGGCATCATGGACGCCTTCTACCAGACCGTGAACTACAGCCTGCGTCGCGAGGGGCGCGAGCAGGGCTGGGTCACGCGCTTCTTCCCCGAGCGCGTGCGCGGCACCCGTCCGGCCTATGACCTGGTGAACGCCGATACCGGCGAGGTCATCACCAAGGCGGGCGAGAAGGTCACGCCGCGCCTGGTCAAGAAGCTGCTGGATTCGGGCGAGCAGGTGAACCTGCTGCTGCCGTTCGAGCGCATCGTCGGCTGCTTCGTCGCCAAGGACATCATCAACGAGGAAACCGGCTTCATCTATGCCGAGGCCGGCGACGAGATCACCGCGGAATACGACCGCGACGGCGAACTGAACGGCGGCCTGCTGAAGGTGCTGCTGGACAACGGCGTTGCCGAGATCCCGGTCCTGGACATCGATCACGTCAATGTCGGTCCCTACATCCGCAACACGATGGCGGCCGACAAGAACATGAACCGCGAACAGGCGCTGATGGACATCTATCGCGTCATGCGTCCGGGCGAGCCCCCCACGGTCGAGGCCGCGCAGACGCTGTTCAACAGCCTGTTCTTCGATGCCGAGCGTTATGACCTGTCCGCCGTCGGTCGCGTGAAGATGAACATGCGCCTGAACCTGGACGCGCCGGACACGCAGCGCACGCTGCGCCACGAGGATATCGTGGCCTGTATCCGCGGCCTCGTGGAACTGCGCGACGGCAAGGGCGAGATCGACGACATCGACCACCTGGGCAACCGTCGCGTCCGCTCCGTCGGCGAGCTGATGGAGAACCAGTACCGCGTCGGCCTGCTGCGCATGGAGCGCGCGATCCGCGAGCGCATGTCCGGCGTCGAGATCGACACCGTCATGCCGCAGGACCTGATCAACGCGAAACCGGCGGCTGCGGCTGTTCGTGAATTCTTCGGCTCGAGCCAGCTGTCGCAGTTCATGGACCAGACCAACCCGCTGTCCGAAGTGACGCACAAGCGTCGTCTCTCGGCGCTTGGGCCGGGCGGTCTGACGCGTGAACGCGCAGGCTTCGAGGTTCGCGACGTCCACCCGACCCACTATGGCCGGATGTGCCCCATCGAGACGCCGGAAGGTCAGAACATCGGTCTGATCAACAGCCTCGCGACCTTCGCGCGGGTGAACAAGTACGGCTTCATCGAGACCCCCTACCGCAAGGTCGTGGAAGGCAAGGTCACCGATGACGTGGTCTACATGTCCGCCACCGAGGAAATGCGTCACACGGTCGCCCAGGCGAACGCGACGCTGGACGACGAGGGCAACTTCGTCGACGAGCTGATCAGCACCCGTCAGGCCGGCGACTTCATGCTGAACCCGGTCGATGCCGTCGATCTGATCGACGTCTCGCCCAAGCAGCTGGTCTCGGTCGCGGCCGCACTGATCCCGTTCCTTGAAAACGACGACGCCAACCGCGCCCTGATGGGCTCGAACATGCAGCGTCAGGCCGTGCCGCTTCTGCGCGCCGAGGCTCCCTTCGTGGGCACCGGCATGGAAGCGACCGTGGCGCGCGATTCCGGCGCCGCGATCATGGCGCGTCGTGGCGGCATCATCGACCAGGTCGATGCGCAGCGTATCGTCATCCGCGTGACCGAAGGTCTGGAAGCGGGCGATGCGGGCGTGGACATCTACCGCCTGCGCAAGTTCAAGCGTTCCAACCAGTCCTCGACCATCAACCAGCGTCCGCTGGTGAAGGTGGGCGAGCGCGTCGTGACCAACCAGGTCATCGCCGACGGTCCCTCGACCGATCAGGGTGAACTGGCCATCGGCCGCAACGTGGTCGTCGCGTTCATGCCGTGGAACGGCTACAACTACGAGGACTCGATCCTGATCTCGGAGCGGATCCACCGCGACGACGTGTTCACCTCGATCCATATCGACGAATACGAAGTGGCGGCCCGCGACACCAAGCTGGGGCCTGAGGAAATCACCCGCGACATCCCGAACGTGGGCGAGGAAGCGCTGCGCAACCTCGACGAGGCAGGGATCGTGTATATCGGTGCCGAGGTCGGGCCGGGCGACATCCTGGTGGGCAAGATCACCCCCAAGGGCGAAAGCCCGATGACGCCGGAAGAGAAGCTTCTGCGCGCCATCTTCGGCGAGAAGGCTTCGGATGTCCGCGACACCTCGCTGCGTCTGCCGCCGGGTGCCTATGGCACGATCGTCGAGGTGCGGGTCTTCAACCGTCACGGCGTCGACAAGGACGAACGCGCGCTGCAGATCGAGCGCGAGGAAGTCGAACGTCTGGCACGTGACCGCGACGACGAGCAGGCGATCCTGGATCGCAACATCTATGCCCGTCTGAAGACGCTGATCATGGGCAAGACCGCCGTGAAGGGCCCCAAGGGCGTCAAGGCGAACAGCGAGATCAACGAGGATCTGCTGGGCACCCTGTCGCGCGGCCAGTGGTGGCAGCTTGCCGTCAGCGAGGAAGAGGTCGCCAAGGAAGTCGAGGCGCTGAACCATCAGTACGATGCGCAGCGCAAGGCCCTGGAAGCCCGCTTCGAGGACAAGGTCGAGAAGGTCCGTCAGGGCGACGACCTGCCGCCGGGCGTGATGAAGATGGTCAAGGTCTTCGTCGCCGTGAAGCGCAAGCTGCAGGCAGGCGACAAGATGGCCGGTCGTCACGGCAACAAGGGTGTCGTGTCCAAGGTCGTCCCGATGGAGGACATGCCGTTCCTTGCGGACGGGACCCCGGTCGACCTGGTGCTGAACCCCCTGGGCGTGCCGTCGCGCATGAACGTCGGTCAGATTCTCGAGACCCACATGGGCTGGGCTTCGCGCGGTCTGGGCATCAAGATCGACGAGGCGCTGGAAGATTATCGCCGCAACGGCGACATGACCCCGGTCCGCGAGGCGATGCGCATCGGCTATGGCGACGAGCTGTATGCCGAGGCCTTCGAAGGTCTGGATGACGAGACCCTGCGCGAGCATGCGGGCACCGTCCGCACCGGCGTTCCGATCGCCACGCCCGTCTTCGACGGCGCGAAAGAGGCGGACGTGAACGACGCGCTGGCGCGTGCGGGCTTCGACAGCTCGGGTCAGTCGGTGGTGTTCGATGGCCGCACGGGCGAACAGTTCGCCCGCAAGGTCACCGTCGGGATGAAGTACATCCTGAAGCTGCACCACCTTGTCGACGACAAGATGCACGCCCGTTCGACCGGTCCGTACAGCCTGGTCACGCAGCAGCCCCTGGGTGGTAAGGCCCAGTTCGGCGGCCAGCGTCTGGGCGAGATGGAGGTCTGGGCCCTGGAAGCCTATGGCGCCGCCTACACCCTGCAGGAAATGCTGACGGTGAAGTCGGACGACGTGGCAGGCCGGACCAAGGTCTACGAGTCGATCGTCAAGGGCGAGGACAACTTCGAAGCCGGCGTGCCGGAATCGTTCAACGTGCTGGTCAAGGAGGTCCGGGGTCTGGGCCTCAACATGGAACTCCTGGATGCGGAGGAAGAGGAGTGAGGGCTTCGGCCCTCGCTTCCACCACTCCCGCGCCCTTCATCAGGATTGAAAAATGAACCAGGAACTTGCCACCAATCCGCTGAACCCGCTGGCACAGCCGCGGCAGTTCGACGAAATCAAGATCTCGCTAGCCTCGCCCGAAGAAATTCTGGCCTGGTCCTTCGGCGAGGTGAAGAAGCCCGAAACCATCAACTACCGCACGTTCAAGCCGGAACGTGACGGCCTGTTCTGCGCGCGCATCTTCGGTCCGATCAAGGACTACGAATGCCTGTGCGGCAAGTACAAGCGCATGAAGTATCGCGGCCTCGTCTGCGAGAAATGCGGCGTGGAAGTCACGCTGCAGAAGGTCCGCCGCGAGCGCATGGGCCATATCGAGCTGGCCGCGCCCGTCGCGCATATCTGGTTCCTCAAGTCGCTGCCCTCGCGCATCGGCCTGATGCTGGACATGACCCTGCGCGACCTGGAGCGCATCCTGTACTTCGAGAACTACGTGGTGATCGAACCCGGTCTGACGGACCTGACCTATGGTCAGCTGATGACCGAGGAAGAGTACCTGGACGCGCAGGACAATTTCGGTGCCGACGCCTTCACCGCCGATATCGGCGCCGAGGCAATCCGTGCCATGCTGGCCAATATCGACCTGGCCGCGACTGCCGAGCAGCTGCGCGAGGATCTGAAGGAAGCCACGGGCGAACTGAAGCCGAAGAAGATCATCAAGCGCCTGAAGATCGTCGAGAGCTTCCTGGAATCGGGCAACCGTCCCGAGTGGATGATCATGACCGTGATCCCGGTCATCCCGCCGGAACTGCGTCCGCTGGTTCCGCTGGATGGCGGCCGCTTCGCGACCTCGGATCTGAACGATCTGTATCGCCGCGTGATCAACCGGAACAACCGTCTGAAGCGCCTGATCGAGCTGCGCGCGCCCGACATCATCGTCCGCAACGAAAAGCGGATGCTGCAGGAATCGGTCGATGCGCTGTTCGACAACGGCCGTCGCGGCCGCGTCATCACGGGCAACAACCGCCGCCCGCTGAAGTCGCTGTCGGACATGCTGAAGGGCAAGCAGGGCCGCTTCCGCCAGAACCTTCTGGGCAAGCGCGTCGACTTCTCGGGTCGTTCGGTCATCGTGACCGGCCCGGAACTGAAGCTGCACCAGTGCGGCCTGCCGAAGAAGATGGCGCTCGAGCTGTTCAAGCCGTTCATCTATTCGCGGCTTGAAGCCAAGGGCCTGTCGAGCACCGTCAAGCAGGCGAAGAAGCTGGTCGAGAAGGAACGCCCCGAGGTCTGGGACATCCTGGACGAGGTGATCCGCGAGCATCCGGTCCTGCTGAACCGTGCGCCGACGCTGCACCGTCTGGGCATCCAGGCGTTCGAACCCGTCCTGATCGAGGGCAAGGCGATCCAGCTGCACCCGCTGGTCTGCTCGGCCTTCAACGCCGACTTCGACGGCGACCAGATGGCCGTGCACGTTCCGCTGTCGCTGGAAGCGCAGCTGGAAGCGCGCGTCCTGATGATGTCGACGAACAACGTCCTGTCGCCCGCCAACGGCGCGCCGATCATCGTTCCCTCGCAGGACATGGTCCTGGGCCTGTACTACACCTCGATGCAGCGTGAAGGCATGAAGGGCGAGGGCATGGCCTTCGCCAATATCGAGGAAGTCGAGCACGCGCTGGCTTCGGGCGAGGTGCATCTGCACGCCAAGATCACCGCGCGGATCAAGCAGATCGACGAGAACGGCAACGAGGTGCTGATGCGCTTCGAGACCACGCCGGGCCGTCTGCGCCTTGGCGCGCTGCTGCCGCTGAACGCCAAGGCTCCGTTCGAGCTGGTGAACCGACTGCTGCGCAAGAAGGACATCCAGAACGTCATCGACACCGTCTACCGCTATTGCGGTCAGAAGGAATCGGTCATCTTCTGCGACCAGATCATGGGTCTGGGCTTCCGCGAGGCATTCCGCGCCGGCATCAGCTTCGGCAAGAACGACATGGTGGTTCCCGACAACAAGTGGACCATCGTCGAGGAAGTCCAGGAGCAGGTGAAGGAGTTCGAGCAGCAGTATCTCGACGGTCTGATCACCCAGGGCGAGAAGTACAACAAGGTCGTGGACGCCTGGTCGAAGTGCAACGACCGCGTGACCGAGGCCATGATGTCGACCATCTCGGCCACCAAGTTCGACGAATCCGGCGCCGAGCAGGAACCGAACAGCGTCTACATGATGGCGCATTCGGGTGCTCGTGGCTCGACCAACCAGATGAAGCAGCTGGGCGGGATGCGCGGCCTGATGGCCAAGCCGAACGGCGAGATCATCGAGACGCCGATCATCTCGAACTTCAAGGAAGGTCTGACCGTTCTTGAATACTTCAACTCGACCCACGGCGCGCGGAAGGGTCTGTCGGACACGGCACTGAAGACGGCGAACTCGGGTTACCTGACCCGCCGCCTGGTCGACGTGGCCCAGGACTGCATCATCCGCGAGCATGATTGCGGCACCGAGAACTCGATCACCGCTTCGGCAGCCGTCAACGACGGCGAGGTCATCGCGCCCCTGTCCGAGCGTGTTCTGGGCCGTACCGCGGCCGAGGACGTGCTGGTTCCGGGTTCGGACGAGATCATCATCCGCGCGGGCGAGGTCGTCGACGAACGTCGCGCCGACGAGATCGAGAAGGCGGGCGTGCAGTCCATGCGCATCCGCTCGGCCCTGACCTGCGAATCCGAGGATGGCATCTGCGCGCTGTGCTATGGTCGCGACCTGGCACGTGGCACGCTGGTCAACATCGGCGAGGCTGTCGGCATCATCGCCGCGCAGTCGATCGGTGAACCCGGCACGCAGCTGACGATGCGGACCTTCCACATCGGCGGCATCGCACAGGGTGGTCAGCAGTCCTTCCAGGCCGCCTCGCACGAGGGCACGATCCAGTTCCGCAACGAGAGCATCCTGGAAAACGCCAATGGCGAGCAGGTCGTGATGTCGCGCAACATGCAGCTGATCGTCCTGGACGACCAGGGGCAGGAACGCGCCAGCCACAAGCTGTTCTACGGCTCGAAGCTGTTCGTGAAGGAAGGCGACCGTGTCATCCGTGGCGCCAAGCTGTTCGAATGGGATCCCTATACCCTGCCGATCATCGCCGAGAAGGCCGGTACCGCCAAGTTCGTCGACCTTCTGGGCGGCATCTCGGTGCGTGACGAGACCGACGACGCGACGGGCATGACCCAGAAGATCGTGACCGACTGGCGTTCGGCGCCGAAAGGCAACGACCTCAAGCCCGAGATCATCATCATGGACGCCAACGGCGAACCGGTGCGCAACGACCAGGGCAACCCGGTCAGCTATCCGATGTCGGTGGACGCCATTCTCTCGGTCGAGGAAGGCCAGGAGATCAAGGCAGGCGACGTGGTTGCCCGTATTCCGCGCGAAGGCGCCAAGACCAAGGACATCACCGGGGGTCTTCCCCGCGTGGCGGAACTGTTCGAGGCCCGTCGCCCGAAGGATCACGCCATCATCGCGGAAATCGATGGTTACGTGCGCTTCGGCAAGGACTACAAGAACAAGCGCCGCATCGCGATCGAGCCCTCGGAAGAGGGTGGCAGCCCGGTCGAGTACATGGTGCCGAAAGGCAAGCACATCCCGGTGCAGGAAGGCGACTTCGTGCAGCGTGGCGACTACATCATGGACGGCAACCCGGCGCCGCACGACATCCTGCGCATCATGGGGATCGAGGCCCTGGCCGACTACCTCATCGACGAGGTGCAGGACGTCTATCGACTGCAGGGCGTGAAGATCAACGACAAGCACATCGAGGTGATCGTTCGCCAGATGCTGCAGAAGATCGAGATCCTCGACAGCGGCGACACCACGCTGCTGAAGGGCGAGCACGTGGAGCGCGACGAGTTCCAGGAAGAGAACGCCAAGATCGAAGCCAAGGGTGGCCGTCCGGCCACGGGCGAGCCGGTGCTGCTGGGCATCACCAAGGCATCGCTGCAGACCCGCAGCTTCATCTCGGCCGCATCGTTCCAGGAAACGACCCGCGTCCTGACCGAGGCTTCGGTCCAGGGCAAGCGCGACAAGCTGGTCGGCCTGAAGGAGAACGTCATCGTGGGTCGCCTGATCCCGGCAGGCACGGGTGGTGCCACCGCCCGCGTCAAACGCATCGCGACCGAGCGCGACAATGTCGTGATCGAGGCGCGCCGCGCCGAGGCCGAGGCCGCCGCCGCGCTGAGCGCTCCGGCCGAGACCGAGATGCAGCCCACGGGCTTTGCCGCCGAGGCACCCGAGAACAACCGCGACGAGTGATCGTTTCGGCATGAGACGCGCGAAGGCCCGGCATCCCAGCCGGGCCTTTGTCATTTCTGCACGCCGTGCAAGCGGGCGCTTGCCGCCGGGGCACGTCATCGCCTAAGCCTGCGGGGAACAACCCGAAGGTGCCCCCATGAGAACCCCGCTGATGTCCCCGATCCGGCGTGTCCGGCCTGCCTCGGTCAGGCCCGAACCGTTGCAACCGGGCGACAACCTGCGCGGGGCAGGGCTGATGACCCTGTCGATGATGGGCTTCACCTGCAACGACACCATCATCAAGTTCGTGACCGAGGACATGCCCCTGTACCAGGCGATGACCATGCGCGGGCTGTGCGTGATGCTGTTCCTGCTGATCGTGACGCGGGCCCAGGGCGGGTTGCAGCTGCGGCTGCCGCGCGACGCGCGCTGGCCCATGGTGCTGCGCCTGATCGGCGAGATCGGCTCGACCATGCTGTTCCTCAATGCGCTGACCCGCATGGCGATCGCGGACCTGACGGCGGTGATGCAGTCGCTGCCGCTGGTCGTGATGCTGGGGGCGGCGCTGTTCTTCAACGAGACGCTCGGCTGGCGGCGGCTGTCCGCCGTGGGGGTCGGGCTTCTCGGGGTGCTGATCATCCTGCGGCCCGGCAGCGGCACCTTTGGCGTCTGGGCGCTGGTCGCGCTTGGGGCGATGCTGCTGGTCGCGCTGCGCGACCTCTCGACCCGTCGCTTCGCGCGCGGGATCGCGTCGGGGACCATCGCCTTCTATGCGGCGCTCAGCGTGACGATCACGGGATTCCTGCTCAGCATGGGGCAGGGCTGGGTGATGCCCCAGCTGTGGCAGGTCGCGCTGATCCTGGTCGGCGCGGGCTTCCTGACCATCGGCTACATGTGTGGGGTGGGCGCGATGCGCGTGGGCGAGATCGCGGCCGTGACGCCCTTCCGCTATACCTCGTTGCTGATGGCGATCGTGCTGGGGCTGGCGATCTTCGGCGACTGGCCGGACCTGTGGACCTGGGTCGGATCGGCGCTTGTCGTGGGCGCCGGGATCTATACCATCTGGCGAGAGGCGAAACTGGGACGGCGGCGCTGATGCGGCTTCAGATGCTTGGCCTGTGCCGCTTCTCCTATCTGGGGATGCGGGGCTACCAGGTCGAACATGACAGTATCGAGGCGCGTCGGGCCTATCTCTATGATCCCGACCGGCTGGCGCGTCGATGGCGCTGGTTCACCGAGATCGCGCTGCCGGGGTGGCGCGCGCAGACGGATCCCGATTTCACGCTGGTCGTGATGACCGGGCCGGACCTGCCCGAGCCTTACCTGTCGCGCCTGCGCGCGCTCTGCGACGAGATCGCGCAGCTGCGCCTGTCGCTGGTCCCGCCGATGGAATATCACCTTCCGGCATGCCGCCAGGCGATCGCGCCCCATCTCGATCCGCAGGCCGAGGTGATCGGCCATTTCCGCCACGACGACGACGACGCGGTCGCCATCGACTATGTCGCGAGCACCCGCCGGGATTTCGCGCGCCTTGCCGATCTGTGGCGGGCCGAGGGCAGGCTGTCGCTGGATTACGGGCGCGGGCTGATGCTGCATGCCGAAGCGGGCGGCGCCCGGTTCGAGCCGCGCATCTGCCACAACATGGGTGTGGCGCTGACGATATTCCTGGCCCCGGACGCGCCGGAGACGGCGCTGAGCTTCGATCACTCGAAGCTGGCGCGCTGGATGTCGGGCGTGTCGCTGAACCGGGATGCGATGTTCCTGCGATCTATCCACGGCGACAGCGACAGCGGATCGGTCGGGCCGGGCCAGCCATGGGAGGTCGGGGATGACGGCTTGAACCGCCTGCTGCGGACCCGCTTCGGGCTGCAGCGGGGCCGGATCGACCGGCTGGTCCGCGGCCTGAGCTGAGGCGGGGCAGGGTTGGCCATGTTGACAGCATGGCGCTTTGCCCCTATAGCCCCGTCACCCGGCAGGCTTCCATGTCGGGAACCAGAACCATCACGGTCACGATCCGGGCCCGAAAATGCCCCGATCCTCTGGAATTATGCCCGTCAGCCCTTTATGGGCCGGACGGGCTTGGTATTTTGCGATTCGCGCAAGGTACCGTCGAGAAGTGGCGCAGCCGGTCCGGTTGCGAGTATTGACAGAGCAAGACGGGGAACCGAATGCCTACGATCCAACAGCTGATCCGCAAGCCGCGGCAGCCGAAGGTGCAGCGCTCGAAGTCGCAGCACCTGCAGGGATGCCCGCAGAAGCGCGGCGTCTGCACGCGCGTCTACACCACGACGCCGAAGAAACCGAACTCCGCTATGCGTAAGGTCGCCAAGGTGCGCCTGACGAATGGCTTCGAGGTCATCTCCTACATCCCGGGCGAAAAGCACAACCTGCAGGAACACAGCGTCGTGCTGATCCGCGGCGGCCGTGTGAAAGACCTTCCGGGTGTCCGTTACCACATCCTGCGCGGTGTGCTGGATACCCAGGGCGTCAAGGATCGTCGTCAGCGTCGTTCGAAATACGGCGCGAAGCGTCCGAAGTAAGGAGAGGCATCAATGTCCCGTCGTCACGCCGCTGAAAAGCGCGAAGTCCTGCCCGACGCCAAATTTGGCGATCGCGTGCTGACCAAATTCATGAACAACCTGATGGTTGACGGCAAGAAATCGACCGCCGAGCGGATCGTCTACAACGCGCTGGACCGCGTCGAGACCCGCCTCAAGCGCGAGCCGATCGAAGTCTTCCACGAAGCCCTCGACAACGTGAAGCCTTCGGTCGAAGTGCGTTCGCGTCGCGTCGGTGGTGCCACCTACCAGGTTCCGGTCGAGGTTCGCCCGACCCGCCGCGAGGCGCTGGCGATCCGCTGGCTGATCACGGCTGCGAAGAACCGCAACGAGAACACGATGGAAGAGCGTCTTGCGGGCGAGCTGGCCGATGCGGTCAACGGCCGCGGCACTGCCGTCAAGAAGCGCGAAGACACGCACAAGATGGCCGACGCCAACAAAGCGTTCAGCCACTACCGCTGGTAAGGTAAAAGGATCCAGACCATGGCACGCGATTATCCGCTGCAGCGTTACCGTAACTTCGGCATCATGGCCCACATCGATGCCGGCAAGACGACGACGACCGAGCGTATCCTCTTCTACACCGGCAAGTCGCACAAGATCGGCGAAGTCCACGACGGCGCCGCGACCATGGACTGGATGGAGCAGGAGCAGGAGCGCGGCATCACGATCACGTCTGCCGCGACCACCACTTTCTGGCAGCGCCAGGAAGATCCGACCGCCGATGGCACGTCGGACACGAAGTACCGCTTCAACATCATCGACACCCCGGGTCACGTGGACTTCACCATCGAGGTGGAACGTTCGCTGGCCGTTCTGGACGGCGCGATCTGCCTTCTGGACGCCAACGCCGGTGTCGAGCCGCAGACCGAGACCGTCTGGCGCCAGGCCGACCGCTACCAGGTTCCGCGGATCGTGTTCGTCAACAAGATGGACAAGATCGGCGCCGACTTCTTCAACTGCGTGAAGATGATCAAGGACCGCACCGGCGGCACCCCGTGCCCGATCGCATTCCCGATCGGCGCCGAGGACAAGCTGGAAGGCATCGTCGACCTGATCAAGATGGAAGAATGGGTCTGGATCGGTGAGGATCTGGGCGCAAGCTGGGTTCGCCAGCCCATCCGCGACGAGCTGAAGGACCTGGCCGACGAATGGCGCGCCAACATGGTCGAGCTTGCCGTCGAGCAGGACGATGAGGCCATGGAAGCCTATCTGGAGGGCAACGAGCCCGACGAGGCGACCCTGCGCCAGCTGATCCGCAAGGGCACCCTGTCGCTGTCGTTCTTCCCGGTCACCGCCGGTTCCGCGTTCAAGAACAAGGGCGTCCAGCCCCTGCTGAACTCGGTCATCGACTTCCTGCCCGCGCCGATCGACGTCCCCGTCCTGAAGGGCTTCGCCCCCGACGACGAGACCGAGACCCGCAACATCGAGCGTCCGGCCGACGACGCGGCGCCCTTCTCGGCGCTGGCGTTCAAGATCATGAACGACCCGTTCGTGGGTTCGCTGACCTTCAGCCGCATCTATTCCGGCGTGCTGCGCAAGGGCGACTCGATCATCAACTCGACCAAGGGCAAGCGCGAGCGCATCGGCCGCATGATGATGATGCACTCGATCAGCCGCGAGGAGATCGAGGAAGCGTTCGCAGGCGACATCATCGCGCTGGCAGGTCTGAAAGAGACCACCACCGGTGACACGCTGTGCGACGCCTCGAAGCAGGTCGTTCTGGAAACCATGACCTTCCCGGATCCGGTGATCGAGATCGCCGTGGAACCGAAGTCGAAAGCCGACCAGGAAAAGATGGGCCTTGCCCTTCAGCGCCTGGCAGCCGAGGACCCCTCGTTCCGCGTCGAGACCGATCTGGAATCGGGTCAGACGATCATGAAGGGCATGGGCGAACTTCACCTCGACATCCTGGTCGACCGCATGAAGCGCGAGTTCAAGGTCGAGGCGAATATCGGTGCGCCGCAGGTGGCCTATCGCGAAACCATCTCGACCGAGGCCGAGATCGACTACACGCACAAGAAGCAGACCGGTGGTACCGGCCAGTTCGCGCGCGTGAAGATGGTCATCACGCCCACCGAGCCGGGCGAAGGCTACTCGTTCGAATCGAAGATCGTCGGCGGTGCTGTTCCGAAGGAATACATCCCGGGCGTCGAGAAGGGCATCAAGTCGGTCATGGACTCGGGTCCGCTGGCAGGCTTCCCGGTGATCGACTTCAAGGTCGCGCTGATCGACGGTGCGTTCCACGACGTCGACTCGTCGGTCCTGGCCTTCGAGATCGCCTCGCGCGCTGCAATGCGTGAAGGTCTGCGCAAGGCCGGCGCGAAGCTGCTGGAACCGATCATGAAGGTCGAGGTCGTGACGCCGGAGGAATACACCGGTTCGATCATCGGCGACCTGACCAGCCGTCGCGGCATGGTCCGTGGCCAGGACAGCCGCGGCAACGCGAACGTCATCGACGCCTTCGTGCCGCTGGCCAACATGTTCGGCTACATCAACAACCTTCGCTCGATGTCTTCGGGTCGCGCGGTGTTCTCGATGCAGTTCGATCACTACGAAGCTGTTCCGCAGAACATCTCGGACGAAATCCAGAAGAAATACGCCTGATATGGCGTGGCGGGGCATGATCGCCCCGCCCGTCCTGCATCATTTGACTTGAGGAGCCCTGCACATGGCAAAGGCAAAGTTTGAACGGACGAAACCGCACGTCAACATCGGGACCATCGGTCACGTTGACCACGGCAA